>JBMTLM010000282.1:0-3154 GCA_049431185.1 Bacteroidia bacterium
GAACTCAAAGGATGTTTACATAACCACAGTACTTATAGCGACGGAGCCTCCAGCCTGAAGGATATGGCTTTGGCCGCACAACAGGAGGGATTACAGTATTTCGCCATTTGTGATCATAGTAAATCCGCCTTTTATGCAGGAGGATTGAAGGAAGAGGATATCATCCGCCAACACCTTGAAATTGACCGGTTGAACAAGGAGTTGTCGCCGTTTCGGATTTTCAAAGGAATCGAGTCTGATATTTTACCTGATGGCAGCCTTGATTATGCGGATGATGTTTTAGCCTCGTTTGAAATCGTAGTGGCTTCCGTTCATTCTGGCCTCAATATGGATTTGGAAAAGGCTACTAACCGATTGATCAAGGCCATTGAAAATCCGTTTACCACCATACTGGGGCATCCCACGGGTCGACTTTTGTTGTCAAGGCAAGGTTATCCTATCGATCATTTAAAGGTTTTGGATGCTTGTGCTGCCAATGGTGTTGCCGTAGAATTGAACGCACACCCATATAGGTTAGACATGGATTGGAGATGGCTTCATCATGCAGTTGAGAGGGGAGTGATGGTTTCCATCAATCCCGATGCCCACCATGTTTCCGGTATCACTGATATGCAATACGGTGTTCATGTTGCCAGAAAGGCCGGGCTGTGTAAAAGTGATGTTTTAAATGGCTTGGATTTGGTGGCATTCATTCAATGGCTTCAAACCAAAAAAACAGGAATTGTTTAAGAATCATTTGCTACCTTGGTAATTCGGTATCATGCCTTTTGTTAACTCCATAGTCTCCTGGGTGATGAAGCAACGCATTCATCAAATTGAGCTTTTCATCAAGTACCCCTGTGAGGTGCAGGAGGATTGGTTCAAAAAACTCATTGAAGCCGGTAGATTCAGCGAATGGGGCAGGGTCCACGATTATTCCAATATCAAGCACCTCTCCGATTTCAGAAGCCGGGTTCCCATCCAGGATTATGAATCGTTAAAGCCTTGGATCAACCGACTTCGTGCCGGTGAGCAACGTTTGCTATGGAACACTGAAACCAAGTGGTTTGCCAAATCTTCGGGAACCACCAGTGATAAAAGCAAATTCATCCCAGTAACGGAGGAGTCCCTGCAGGAGTGTCACTTCAAGGGAGGCAAAGACCTTTTATCCATTTATTGTAACAATCACCCGGATACTGGACTTTTCAATGGGAAGTTGCTCTCCTTGGGAGGAAGTCACGAAGCCAGTTTTGATAATGAAATGTTTTATGGTGATTTGTCAGCCATCCTCATCCAGAATTTGCCACTGTGGGTTCAATTGTTTCGCACGCCGGACATGTCTATTGCCCTGATGGATGAGTGGGAATCCAAAATCGAACAGATCGCTTTGACGACCATCAATGAAGATGTGACCAATATTTCCGGCGTACCCTCATGGACGTTGGTTTTATTGAACCGAATTTTGGAGATTACAGGAAAGCAAAACATTTCAGAGGTGTGGCCAAACTTGGAATTGTTTGCGCATGGTGCTGTTAGTTTCGACCCTTATCGGAGTCAGTTTCGAGATTTGATCCCCAACCCCAGGATGAATTACTATGAGACGTACAATGCGTCTGAAGGCTTTTTTGGCATTCAGGATCGGCACAGGTCCAACGAAATGCTTTTGATGTTGGACTATGGTATCTTCTATGAGTTCATCCCAATGGAGGAAATAGATTCCGATAACCCCAAGGTCTTAACCCTGCATGAGGTAGAAACAGGCAGGAATTATGCCATTGTCATTACCACCAACGGGGGCCTTTGGCGTTATAAAATAGGGGATACGGTTTCATTTACTTCCAAATTCCCGTTCAGAATTCGTATTACCGGAAGAACTGCTCACTACATCAATGCGTTTGGAGAGGAGATCATCGTAGATAATGCTGACAAAGCCATCTCCGTGGCCGCAGCCAAAACATCTGCTATCATCAAGGAGTACACAGCCTGTCCGATTTATCATTCGGGTAAGGCTTCTGGAGCCCATGAATGGTTGGTTGAATTTGAACGGGATCCGCAAGACTTGCAGCTGTTCATTGATATTTTGGATGACGAATTGAAG
Source organism: Bacteroidia bacterium (assembly GCA_049431185.1). Taxonomy (GTDB): domain Bacteria; phylum Bacteroidota; class Bacteroidia; order AKYH767-A; family OLB10; genus JALRAP01. The sequence goes on from JBMTLM010000282.1 coordinate 2,078, forward strand.
AAATGCAATTCCGATTATGAAGCCAAGCGATACAAGGACATGGTGCTTGCCAGACCTGTTGTTCGTGTCATGCCCACTGGTACTTTTTATGATTGGATGAAAACCCGTGAAAAACTTGGTGGTCAACACAAGGTCCCCCGGTTATCCAATGATCGCACCATATTAGAATCCGTTCTCCATCATCTGAAAACCCCGGTACCTTGATCCGCTTGCGACACATCACGATTTTAATGTTTTTGATGATCGGTGTTTCCAGCGCTGGTGGCCAAACTTTATTGAAGCTTTATGAATCCAAACAGCCATTGGGTGGTTGGGAGATTGACCCTTTGGGAAATTTATATGTTTGGTCGGGTTACGACTTGACCAAAGTTGATTCCAGCGGCAACATATCCCAAACTTACAGCTCTAGGGAAAATGGATTCTTGTCGGGTTTGGATGTAACCAACCCATTCAGTCCAATGTTGGTATATCACTCCTCCAGTACCTTATTGGAACTGGATAATTCCTTTTCCATCAAATCAAAACTGAACCCGGTTGAAACAGGAAATGTAGACCAATTACTCATATGCCGTGTTCCGGGTCAAGGATTCTGGATGTTCAATCGAATCACCGGTCGGCCCGAGCTGTTAGACTTTCAAGCCAGGAAAATCTCTGAGGGCACACCCATTTCCTCCGTATTGTCGGGTAACATGGAGGTAATTGCGATGATTGCTTCTGATGATTATTTGGTGCTGACTGTAAAAGGTTTTGGGTTGTTGGTTTTTGATCGGTATGGCACTTTTTTCAAAAAAATCACTGGCGCCGAAACCCAAGCAGGTGGCTTCTCGGGTACAGATCTATTTTACCGTCAAGGAGACTTGGTGGTCAAATTCGATTTTAAGAAGCATGTGGGAGTAGGATTCATGAGACTTGAGGATGCTGCAGCCATCTCCGATGTTAAAATTGCCAATGGTCGGGTTTTTATGCTCAAGGGCAACGTGATTTTACGATACGTGCCTTGATTGTTTTTTTTGTTATTTTAGCATCCCCCTTCTAAAGTTTGCCTACCATGCACATTGCCATCGCTGGAAACATCGG
>JBMTLM010000283.1:0-3140 GCA_049431185.1 Bacteroidia bacterium
CCAAAGGGGCGGGAAGCAAATCCACCAACGATTTTGCGAAATCTACTTGGGGACTAAGCACCAATTCCCCATAGACCATGACATGCATATACTTGTTTAACTGCCCGTGAATAGCCGCCACCACCTCTGGATGACAATGACCGACGCTACTTACGGATATGCCAGAAATGAGGTCCAACCAACGTTTGCCATCTTTCCCATGTAAAACGACACCGGATGCGGATTCAATATCAATGAGCAAAGGTTCCAAACTTGTTTGGGCCAAGTGGGACAAAAACATCTGCCTATTGGTAATATTGTTCATATTTGAAAAACAAAGGTAGGAATCCTAAAATTACGCCATAAAAAAAAGGGGGTGACCCCCCCCTTAAGCATGATTAAGCTACCTGATTAACGTCCCTTCCCCTTATGGTCTCCACTGGCCTTACCGCCGCGCTCTTGAATTTTCTCCAATAGCTCTTGCCGAAACTCATCCTCTACCCGAGGTAAACGTGCCAGCTTCTTCATGGGAAGTACTTTCTTGAACTGCGGATGATATTTTTTCATAATATCCAATTCTGATTGACGAAACTGCAAGTCGCTGTCGAAAATACGCTCATACTCCTTGTCAGTGAGGGAATCGGAATCAGCCTTCAAACTTTTCATTTCTTGACGACGTTTTTCCCGAAGAGCCTGTAATTCATCAGACATTTGATTGTAAACCGGCCAAAAAACCCTAGCTTCATCCGGTGTTATATCAAGTTTTCGTGTGATGAAGGCAACTTTCATTGACTCTACCTTTTCGCGTTTTTCTTTAGACATGCCTCCATGTCTTGGCTGTGCCAAAAGGATCGCAGATGACCCCAATGAAATGATCAATAATAACAGTGTTTTTCTCATTGTTCGAGTATTATGTGGTTAATGTCAATATTTTGGTCCAACAAATAATCTTCTATGGATTCATCCGAAACATTTGGCAAATCGTATTCCAGTTGTTGATCGGAAACATGCAAAGCCAACTGATCAAGTTCCGTATTTTCAAGCAGCAAATAGGTGGCATAATCGCTTGAGGAAAGTGAGTCCGTTGCAACCCCTTCAGATTGCATGAGAAACAATGCAGCAGAAAGACTTGTCACGATAGCGATGGAGGCGGCAATGGCGTACTTGGTAATCGACCATTTTGATTCAGGAGCCATCTTTGGAGCAATTAAAATCCTTTCTAATTGTTCATCAAAATATCCCTCTGGCACAACGAAAGTCTTTTGGGAGCTTTGATCATGACCGAACCTTTTTTGATTTTGGTCTACATTGCTGTTTTTCATGGCGGTAGGCAGTGGTTAAGGCCTTGAATTTCGGTTAATAAGACAACGCATTAATTAAAGGGTTTAACCCCCGGTTAAATATTTTTCGATTTTCTTGTAAGCATGGTGATATGAGGCCTTCAGTGCCCCTACGGAAGTTCCAAGGATTGTCGACATGTCTTCATAGGTAACCTCATCATAATAGCGCATATTGAAGACGATCCGTTGCTTTTCGGGCAACTTAAGGATGGCCAATTGAAGTTGGCGCTCTAATTTGTCGGCGTTGAACAAGGGATCATCATTTAATTTGTTCGAAAGGACCTGCTCCACGTCCACCAACGGAACGAAAAAGCGGTTTCGCTTTTTCTTTAAGAAGGAAATAGCCTCATTGGTGGCGATTCGATAAATCCATGTAAACAGTTGTGAGTCCGATCTAAAGGCCTCCAGGGAAACAAACACTTTGATGAAAGTATTTTGAACCACGTCAGAGGAATCCTCATGATCAATTAGAATTCTTCTTACATGGTAGTAAATGCGTTTCTGATAACGCTCCGTGATTTCCCTAAAAGCCCTTTCACGGTGAGTTGTATCTTTAAAAAGAAGCAACAACTCCGGCTCCCCTAATTGAGACCAGGCGGTGGGAAGTGGAACAATTTTAGCTTCGCTTTTTTCTGGCGATGACATCCAAGGATTTTGAGACGATATCGGGTGCATACAACCCGTACTTCACCAACAATTGGTCTGGTGTACCACTTTCTCCGAATGTATCATTTACCGCTACCATCTCCATAGGTGCCGGGTGGTGGGCCGCCAAAACCCGGGCAATGGCTTCACCCAATCCGCCGTTACGTTGATGCTCCTCTGCGGTAACAACACAGCCGGTTGTTGCAACGGACTTTATGACTGTTTCCGCATCCAAAGGTTTAATCGTGTGCATATTGATGACTGTTGCTGAAATTCCTTTTTCACCCAGCATTTCCGCTGCCTGCAACGATTTCCAAACTAAATGTCCTGTAGCGATGATGGTTACATCGGTCCCATCTTGTAAAACCTGAGCCTTGCCTATTTCAAAGGGCATCTCGGCAGGAATGAATACCGGCCAAGAAGGTCGACCAAACCTGAGATAAACGGGGCCATGATGCTTGGCGATGGCTAAAGTGGCTTGTTTGGTTTGGTTATAATCAGCAGGACAGATAACCGTCATGTTAGGCAACATGCGCATCATGCCAATGTCCTCTAGGATTTGGTGCGTAGCTCCGTCCTCCCCGAGGGTAAGCCCTGCGTGTGAGGCACAAATCTTCACGTTTTTATCAGAGTAAGCAACCGATTGACGGATTTGATCATACACCCTTCCCGTCGAGAAATTGGCAAAGGTTCCTGTGAAAGGAATCTTACCCGCCGTTGCCAATCCAGCCGCGAGTCCGATCATGTTGGCCTCGGCTATGCCCGCTTGGAAAAAACGTTCGGGATATTCCTTTTGAAATGCATCCATTTTCAAAGATCCTGTTAAATCGGCACACAATGCCACCACATCCGGGTTCGATCTACCCAACTCTGAAAGACCGGCACCAAAGCCTGAACGGGTGTCCTTTTTCTCTGTGAAAGTGTATTTTTTATTCATGCTGAAAGAATGTAAGATCAATTGAGATTAACTGAAACGGAAGATCCGGAAGTGACTCGAAAGGTCCTTTCCACCGTGTACTTGGTTTCCCTGGCATTCTTAGGTCTGAACACCACCTTGTATTTGCCAGGCAATAAAATGAAATTCTGTTTGGACATAGTGTAATCGATATCAACAACCCATTTGAGCTGGTCGCCTTCCTCCAAAAACACCGCACCAAATCCAGGACTAGACCCGCC
>JBMTLM010000284.1:0-3138 GCA_049431185.1 Bacteroidia bacterium
TGCCATCTTCAGGCAGCCATTCCGGTGAGGTACACGTGTGGGTCCATACGACCGATGCCTGTGATCCCTTTGAAGCCTTAGCCAATGGTATGCTTTCCAAGGACGAAACCGACCGATCTCTGAAATACCATTTTGAACGCGACCGTAAGGTGTATTTGTCTGGCCACGTGCTGATCCGTAAGGTATTGTCGCATTACACCGGTCTCTCGCCCGCCGACATTGATTTGACGCCTGTGGTGAACGCGAAACCGAAAATCACCAATGCCCCTTTTCCCATTCACTTCAACATTTCTCATTGCGGATCCAAAATACTGGTGGCGGTGGGTTTTGATTCCGACGTGGGCGTAGATGTAGAGGAAATCAATGATGATTTCGACATGGAAGGCTTTGCGGAAAACAATTACCATGCAAATGAAATCATGGTGATGACTGGACTCAACGGCCAGCGACAAGTCGAGTATTTCTATACGGTGTGGACCTGCAAAGAATCTTGGTTAAAGCTGACGGGCGAAGGCAATAACGAGCGTCTTCGCGAGTTGGATTTTTCCGGTCAAGCTGAATCGCCCAAGGGAGTGGAATGGAGCCATGACATCCAAATGGTTTCTTGGAAGGAGACTGAAAATTATTTGGCCACCGTGGCCTCTGCACTGCCGCCCTCAGCGGTACGTTTCATCAATGCTGAACTTATCAATTGAACATTCATATCCAACTTAACAACCAAAATCAACAATGAGCGAAGGATCAAAATTTCTGCGTGATGTGCATGCCTACTTCGACAAGGCTGCGGCGTTCACTTCACATGGCAAAGGCACCTTGGACCAGATCAAGGTGTGCAACGGCGTTTACAAATTCCATTTTCCGGTTGAGATCAACGGATCGGTGCGGGTTATCGAGGGTATCCGTGCCCAGCATAGCCACCACAAATCCCCCACCAAGGGCGGAATCCGATACAGCGAAATGGTGGATGAGAAAGAAGTGGAGGCGTTGGCTACGCTCATGACTTTCAAGTGTGCCGTGGTGGATGTGCCTTTCGGCGGAGCCAAGGGCGGTATCAAAATCAATCCGGCCAAGTTCACCGAAAAGGAATTGGAGAAAATCACCCGTCGTTACACCACGGAGTTGATCAAGCGCAACATGATTGGCCCAGGTGTTGACGTACCTGCTCCGGACTATGGTTCCGGTTCACGTGAAATGGCATGGATCGCCGATACCTATTCCACTTTCCGTTTTGATGATATCAATGCGCTGGGTTGTGTAACCGGCAAGCCTTTGGGACAAGGCGGTATCCAAGGTCGTACTGAGGCTACCGGCATGGGACTATACTTCGGCGTGCGCGAAGCGCTGAACAACGTTGAGGACATGAAGCGTATGAAGATGAAGCCCGGTATCGCAGGCAAGAAGATCATTCTGCAGGGACTCGGCAACGTTGGTTTCTTCAGCGGAAAATTCTGCATGGAGGGTGGCGCCCTGATCGTTGGGATTGCTGAGCGCGAAGGTGGCATCTACAACCCGAAGGGACTCGACATTGAAAAAGTATTCAAACACCGTAAGGAAACCGGTAGCATCCTCGATTTCCCAGGCGCTAAAAACGTTAAGAAGTCGGCCGAGGTATTGGAGATGGAGTGCGACGTGTTGATACCTGCCGCTTTGGAAAATCAGATCAACGGTTCCAACGCCAAGCGCATCAAGGCAAAGATCATTGCAGAAGGTGCCAACGGTCCTGTTACCAAGGAGGCCGAAGACATTCTCAACAAACGCGGCATCATGGTGATTCCTGATTTGTATTTGAACGCCGGTGGTGTAACGGTTTCCTACTTCGAATGGCTCAAAAACCTTTCACACGTTCGGTTTGGCCGCATGGAAAAGCGTTTCCAGGAAATCCAAACCGCTCGATTGGTGGATGCCGTAGAAAAGGTAACCAAGAAGAAATTGGACAAGATGCAACGCAACCTGATTGTTCACGGTGCCGACGAAAGGGACTTGGTGAGCTCAGGCTTGGAGGAGACGATGATCGCCGCCTACAACGAAATCCGCAACATCAAGATGAATAATCCCAAGATGCAGGACTTGCGTACGGCAGCCTTTGTGAGCGGCATCAATAAATTGGCCGCCAGCTACAATGCATTAGGCTTCTGGCCATAATCACTCTTTGCTGGCATCCTGGCAGGGAGCATCCCGCTTGCAGCAGGGCTTCAATCGCTCCACTGCTTCTGGGTTGGCAGCAATTTCATCCGCATCATAACCGACGTCCGAAATGGCTTTACGAAGCGTTTCGGGCGTCGTTTTTTTGGTATTGTAGACAACTTTGGCGTTAGCGGTTTTTACATCCAGTTCCGCAAAGCGAACGCCTTTTTCCATCATCAGCGCTTTTTCGATGTTTTCTTTGCATTCGCCACATCTCGCAGTGGTTTTGATGTTGATCTGCGCTTCTTGAGCCTTTACCATGGAGGTTCCGCAAAAGAGGGTGATCAATAAGAGGTAGAATCGGATTTTCATATGGAATGATTTTTTAAGATTGTTTTTTTTGGTTGATGGTATATCGTAATCCAACATAGATTTTTCGGCCCATAACGGGACCCCATACGTTGGTGGCATCAAAATCGGTGCCAAAGGGGTTTTCGTATCCGATGATGGGAAGGTCTTGGCGGAAGTCGAGCAGGTTCTCTACGCCAACATACGTATCCCATGATTTGTTAAACACCTTGGTGATTTGTCCGTTGATGGTGGTGAATGCGGGTGACATATTGTCTTGGTCGATTTGCGGAGCATGGCCCTCATGACCTTGTTGATACAATGCGGCTTCTGTTTCTGAAATGCCCAGGTTGGATGGCCCTTGGAATTGGAATGTCAAGTCGTATCGCCAATCTTCCTTGCGAGAAGCATAAGCCAGGTTGATCAATGCACGATAGTCGGGGGTGAGGGGCTTTCTGGCTCTTCCGGAGAGGTAGTCGGTTTCCACCCAGTCCTTCTTATAGGCCAATCGCAAGTCAAATCTCTTGAACACCTCATAATTGAAGGTGGCTTGCAGGCTTTTTGCAAAGGATTTGCCTTTCAGATTGTATATGGCCGTGATATCGGAGTAGGTGTAAGGGTCAATCACCATTTGGTTTTCAAAATCGGTGATGTAATAGTCGAAGG
>JBMTLM010000285.1:0-3130 GCA_049431185.1 Bacteroidia bacterium
CAATCCTATGCGGGTAATCTTCAAATCAAGGAGCTGATCAAGGATGCGGATTACATAGGCGGGTTTTCCATGCACGGTGCAAAAATCATCGGTTCAGGAACGCGTGATAACCTCGCCACCCTATTGTTTAAGCGTAATAATTTGCCGTTCTTATCTGTTGCATCTCGAGGGTTTGTTATCCGTCCGGATCGGGTTGTTTCGGATAATGCAGCTGCCACATTTTACCTCGACAAAGATTCCATGTACCATCCTGGTGTTGATTTTAAGTACGTCAACCAGAACAAGACAATTTCCATAACACGGCCATCAGAACGTACAATCGGTACACCATTCGTTAGCACCTTTCACAAGGTCGATATGTATTTCGATTTGTTGACGTGGAAGGTGGATGATCCAATCATCAACATCAAGATGACCTCGACCGGAGATGAAGTCAAAATGATTTTGGAATCCAATGGTTACTTCCGTGCTGAGCGGTACCAACGCATTCAAGGTATCGCCGATCTGAGTCCGTTGTACTTGATCAAACAATACGCGCAGTCAAAACAGCTGAGTGAAGTCAGCGTTAGTGAATATGCCGCACACAGGCGCATGAGTGACACTCAAATACGAAGCCTCTTCATGACACTGAGTTCACAGGGTTTTTTATCGTATAACTCCACCACCGATATTGCGGTAATCAAGGAGAAACTTTACTTCTACATCAGTGCTTTTCATGGAAAGTCTGATTATGACATCCTTGAAATCGGGTCGCAAATCGCTGCCCGATCCAACGCCACTATCAATTTGCTGAATTACGACATGAACATTCAGGGTGTTCCACGAATCATGTTGAGCGATACACAGCGTGTGTTCGTAGAGCCGGCAGATCAACAACTTGTTCTGAAGAAAAACCGTGATTTCACATTTAATGGTAGGGTTAGGGCTGGCCGTATGGATTTCAGGGGACGGGATTTTCTCTTTAAATACGATGATTTTAAAATTGTATTAGGTAGGATTGATTCACTTTTGATGCGCATTCCCTCCGGTGAACCCGATGAGAACGGTCAGATTCCCAATGTCGTCTTGCAAAGTACACTTGAAAACCTGGTGGGATATCTCGAGATTGAACGTCCCGATAATAAGGCATCGTTGAAAAAAAATCCAGACTTTCCTCGTTTTACCAGCGAAGGACCTGGTTATGTTTACTATGATCAACCTTCAATTTTTGGTGGGGTTTATTCCAGGGATCGTTTCTATTTCAAGGTGGATCCTTTTATGATTGACAGTTTGGACAATTTTGTGGCCGGAGGATTGGCATTTAAGGGCAAGTTGGTTTCCGGAGGTATTTTTCCCGATATATCCGAGGTGCTAACGGTGCAAGAAGATAAGTCACTTGGATTCAGACGCGATCTTGATCAAGCCGGCCTTACGGCTTACAACGGCAAGGGGCAGTATTTTGAAAAATTGCGCTTGGATAACGGCGGACTTACCGGAAACGGAACCATCAAATACTTGTCTTCGAGTAGTCAATCTGCAAAGTTCAACTTCTTCCCAGACTCAACATCTGGAACAGGCGTTGCGTTCAATATGCAGAAAAACAATGTAAACGGCAACGTTTTTCCAAATGCCAAAGGGGAAAAGGTTGATTTGCTGTGGCAACCCAATGCCGACCAAATGAAACTTACCAAAACAGACGAGGATTTTTCCATCTTCGATGGATTGGTAAAGCAGGATGGCAAGCTTACGTTAACGCCTCAAGGTCTTAATGGCAACGGCAAGGCTGCATTTGATCAGGCTGCATTGGTTTCAAATCTGATCAAGTACAAGGATTTGACCTTCTCGGCCGACACCAGTGATTTCGTACTTGATTCCAAGGACCCAGGTGTGCCCGCGCTGACAACCACCAATATGAAGGCGAATGTGGATTTCAATAAACGATTTGGGGAATTCATTTCAAACGGATTGGGCTCATATGTTACCTTTCCGTTTAATAAGTATCGCTGTTTCTTTGATCGATTCCGCTGGTTGATGGATGAGAAGAATGTCCTGTTTGAGCAAACGACTGTGGCCAAGAGCGGAAAGATGGGGGTTTCCAAGGCTGAGTTTGTTTCTATTGATCCCGCTCAGGATTCCTTACGATGGTTCGCAGATGAGGCTGTTTACAGCCTATCGGATTATATGATCAAGGTTTCGGGAGTGGAGGAGGTATTGGTGGCAGATTCCAGGATCATTCCTGAAACGGGAAAGTTGGTAGTGGGTACTGACGCGTTGATACAACCACTTGTTAATGCCAAGGTGATTGCAGATACCAGCACCAAGTACCATACCATATCCAATGCTACCATACGAATTAAAGCCAGGAGAAACTACATGGGAGACGGCAGCTACGAATATGTGGACCAACTCAAAGCTAAACATATCCTCAAACTCACCAACATAGGTGTGGATACCGCTTACCGTACGTTTGCCGATGGAGAGGTTACAGAGGAGTTAAACTTCCAGCTCAGCCCCAGAATCCAGTATAAAGGCAAAATGCGGATTTATGCGCCCCGCAGCACGCCTTTTTTCGATGGTTACGCACGGGCCAATCATGGATGTTCCAACATTACCATAGATTGGTTCTCCTTCTCGTCTGAAATCGATCCCAAAGGCGTCAAGATACCTGTTCAATCCGTGAAGAATGAAAACGGACAGCCCCTTCAGAGCACCATCAGCTTTAGCAGGGATTCGGTAGGCGTTTACGGGACATTCTTGTCTTCCAAATCCTCCGCCAGCGACAAGGAAATCGTTTCGGCTGAAGGGTTGTTGATGTTCGACGTGGAAACGAATCAGTTTAAAATCGTCCCTGATACGGTTGTTGCCGTTAAAACAAAGTCAAGGGGCAATGATGCTGAACCCTCCAAGCCTTCTGTAAACACTTTTGCGCTTGATGCAGACGATTGCTCATTCACCGGAACGGGTGCACTTGATTTAGGGTTCAATTTCGGACAGTTTAAGGTGAAGGCGGCAGGAAGGGCTGACTTGGACGCGACGGGCGATTCGCTCCGTTTTGATCTGATGATGGGATTGGACTTCTTTTTCAGCGAAGAGGCCCTGAAGGAAATGGCTGATTTGATTTTGTCTTACCCCAGCCTGCCTGCCACCAATG
>JBMTLM010000286.1:0-3118 GCA_049431185.1 Bacteroidia bacterium
CCAGCCATTACATAAAGCAAACTACTTGTGGTTTTAATGCGAGATACCCAGGAATTGTCTTTTCTCATACCGGAGAAGATAACAGCCTTTAACTGTTCGATGGTTTCCGAATCCTCTAGATCGGATTCTCGGATAATCATGTGCCATCCGGATTGTAAATCCATAGGAGTATACAAACCAGAAGAATCCCTGTAAATGGTTAATCGAATCCTTCCATGAACAACGTTTTCCTCGGCAAGCACTTGTGGAATAAAATCGGCTAAATACTTGTCAAATCCATCCATGGGAAGCTCCATCATCAATCGGTCCATGCCAAACTGCATACGATCGATGTGTTGCGATAGGAAAATCGGATTACCGTTAAAAACCTTTATGGTTTCAAACATACCATCACCGAATAAGAATGAACGATTGTGACCATTCACTTCGGATAATCCATCCACGATTTTTTTTCCATTGGAAAACTCAATGATACGGCTCATAAAATAGTTTTGATATGTTGAAGAAAATGATTATTGGTGTCTACCTTGATGGCTTTGACACCCGCCTGTTTGGCAGCGATGGTATCGCGATCCATGTCTCCGATAAAATAAGACACGGATGCATCTATTTGAAATCGTGCAATGGCTTTTTCAATCAACAAAGACCCAGGCTTACGGCATAGGCATTTGCCATAATCAGGATGATGAGGACAATAATAAATATCCAACAACGCTACATTGAACTTCATAAACAATCGGTTCATGTGGTCGTGTAGGCTGTTTACATCCTCATGCCGATACAAACCTTTGGCAATGCCACCTTGGTTGGTAATCACAACCAAGTCAAATCCGGCCTTTGTCAGCGATTTACAGCCATCCAATACCCCTGGAAGCAATTCAAAATCCTCCAACTTCCAAGTATAATCCTTACGGTCATAATTGATGACACCATCCCGATCCAAAAAAACGACCTTCTTCATCTAATAGGAAGTGAGATTGTCAAGAAAATGAAGAATCAGTGACGGTTTAAGCGCTATGGTGAACACTACGCCAAAAACCGCACCCCAAAAATGAGCGTCATGATTGATATGATCATTACCTCTTTTATCCATGTAATAGCTATAGATCAAATAACCTACTCCCAGGAAAATGCCCGGTATTTTGATCAATCCGTATAGGTAAATAGGACGAAGGGGATCAAATAGTATAGCAGTAAACAGGATGGCCGCAACGGCACCGGATGCACCCAATGCATTGTAGCCAGGATCATTCAAATGCTTTTTGTAGGAAGGGGTGATGTAAATCACTATGGCCCCGAAATACAGTAACAAGAAATAGAAAACCGCTTGACCCTCAAAAACGGCTGCATAATACATCTCTACTACTTTACCAAAACTGAAAAACACGAGCATATTGATGCCTAAATGCAGCCAATCCGCATGAATAAAGCCACACGTTACAAACCGCCACCATTGACCTCGAGCACCAATCATGTATGGATTGAAAATAAGCCTCGACATCACGTCCCGGTTATACAGGGCCATGATCGATATGGCGATGGTAATGATCAGTAGATACAAGGTCATGATATCTCAAAAGTAAGATCTCTTTTGTGAATGTCAAAAAAAAGCCGTTGGCTTTTGACCAACGGCTTTTCTAAGATTCAAGGGCTTAAATTACATCTTCACGATCCGTTCAACGGCATTGATACCGTTGCCAATGATGCGAACCGAATAGGCGCCAACAGACAGGCTTTGCACGTCTATCGATTGGGTGTTTAAACCTGCATTGATATGCAATTCTGATTGATACACCAATTTACCGGACATATCCAGGATTTCCAGGTTTGCTTTTTCAGATACAGCCGAGGAAACATTGACTTGAAGCAATCCAGAGGATACAAAGGCGGAAAGTGATGCATTGGATCCGTTTTCCGATATTCCGGTGTTGCAATTGGGATCTCCTGCAGCATACAAGGTTACCATAACCGATGTTCCAGTATAGGTACAACCAGGGTCAAGAGTCAGAGCGGTAACGTTTCCAGTGCCCGTGGCATTTCCATAAACAACCGGAGTGAAATAATATACGCCGGGTTGGAAGATGGCTCCATCATTGATCAAGGTTGTGTTGATGGTAGCGGGTGCAGGATAATTTACTCCGGAACCACCCACCACGCCAGGGGAACTGAGTGGGTTGGGATTTCCGGAAATATCCACAGTGGAAACGATGATGCTGAAGCCATAGGTGGTTCCTTGATTAGGAGGAACTGCACCAGTGGTTGAAAAGAACAACGTGTCACCAAAACAGATTGTCAAATCGGGTGCAGAGCCCACACCGGACTGGATAGCTGCATCACCGCAGTTGATTTGAGCCAGTTGCTGGTATTTATAGATACCATCGGTGGAGGGAGAGGTAGTGAAACCGCCACTCCACATGGTATTGATGTCATAAACTCCTAAGGCGGTACGTTGCGTTCCCGTTTCAATATCGGTCCAATTCAATCCACCGTCATCAGAGAAGGAGGAACCTGTAACAAAAGTAGTGTTGGCTCCTGTTGAAACCAGACGAGAGGCGGTGCCGGGGACGTATTTAATGTCGTTACCCATCATATTACCTACCGGTGTGAAGGCGGTCCAAGTATTTCCACCATCGATGGTTTTACGTACTGTTTGTGCTCCGGTAGTTCCGTTGAACAAACGAGCCAATCCTTCGTTGGAGTTCCAGAATACGATGTCAATGGCGGCATTGGCAGGGACTGTAATGCCGGTTGTGGCTACAGTCCAGTTAAGACCACGATCGATTGAACGGTAAACGCGGCCTTTGTTGGTATCAAACCAGATGGTATCACCCATTACCTCGTAATGATCTACGATTCCATATTCCCCAGCCAATGGAGCAGGTATATTAGCACCAGGCACTGCAGTCCATGTGGCACCACCGTTGGTAGTAGTGTATAACTCATATTCTCCTCCAACAGGATCACCCATGGCAAAACCATTATTGGCATCCCAAAAGTGTACAACGTTGGGGAATGAAACGCCTGCCGTGCTGTAAATCTGACCGGCACCTTGCTGGTTCCAAGTTACTCCACCATCTGTGGTTTTCCAAATTCCACCACCGGACCCGGCAGTAGCATT
>JBMTLM010000287.1:0-3082 GCA_049431185.1 Bacteroidia bacterium
GCTTTTAAATCTGCCATCTGGTTCTGGATGATGCCGCAATGTCCAAAGCCATCATGCCATCAGGTCATGCATGATTTATGGGCTCCTGCCGCTGGAATTTACTCGGCTCCCAAAATGTATGCTTCCGGGTTCGCCCATACCAATAACATCATTAATGGGGGATTGGAGTGTAGGTCCACGTCCACCTCGGTTTTTACGGATAAGGTATTGCTTCGATCCGGTTTGTATAAATATTATTTGGGCGTGATGGGATTAAGTGCATCTCAAATTTTACAGGAAGACACGCCACCTTATTCAACGCTGTGTTATGAGTCGCCAAACAATGCCATGCAGGATTATTTGAATTGTGATGTATTTTCCACGGGATTGGTAACATCAGACCTCTTGAAAATCGGCATCTATCCGAACCCCGTTCAAGATATTCTGAATATCTCCGTTAGCGACCTTTCCGAAGAAATGATCTTTAGGATTGATGACATTTATGGAAACACTTTGTTTCAAAGGAAATGTACTACTGAAAACGTTCTTAAAGTGGATGTTTCGGGGTTGTCACCAGGTATGTATTTCCTGAAGCCTTCTTCGGCTAATCAGGTCTGGACCATCCAACCTTTTATCAGAGTACGTTAGTGGGTTTTGCCTTGGTCATGACGAGCACTATGCCCGCATTTTCATGAATTCGATCGCTTGGATATTGAACACCTCCGGTCGTTCAATATTTACGACATGTCCACATTGAGGAATGACAAACAGGGTCGCCGATTGATGTTCTTGCACCAATTTGGAAATCGAGGGAAGAAACATGTAATCCTCTTCGCCCATGATATACAGCGTTGGAACACCGGATTCCCGAAATCTGAAAAGCGATAACAGCGGATTAAGTTCAGAAAGCATCCGGCACCACCTTTGGAATTCTTTTTGATAAAGTTTTTTTGCTTCCCGAATGAAAAGCACACGTGATTCACGATGCCTTTTTTTAGGCATGATGATAAAGGCGAAAATCCGGTAAAGCAACATATACGGCACCAAGGTCTGCAATCCCAAACCGATCCGCATCATGATTTGACCTCTCAAATTCAATTTCATGACTGCGCCTCCCATGACAAGGCTATGTATACGATGGCCGTGGCGCTCACTCAGCTCCCTGATGATGATAGTGCCTAGGGATATGCCGATGAAATGGCTTTTGTTGATTCCCAAATGATCTAAAACCTGTATGACATCATCGCCAATGGCTTGAAAAGTATACGGCTGATGTTGGTCGACAGCCTTCTTTATAGACCCTCCATGACCACGGAGGTCTACCAGCAAGAGGTTGAAGTGCCTGCCAAAGTCTCGCAATTGCTTAAACCAAATGTTGCTGCTGCCACCAGCTCCATGAACAAAAGTCACCCATTCCGCATGTATGTCTATGATGTGGGTTTTGAAATGCAGCATTGGCGGTACAAGATACGAATATGCTCGATGGAATTCTGATGGAGTTCTAATTATCGCGTACACAATGGGATGCGCCGCAGCATGCATTTAAACAAATCAGGCCACTGATTGTTGCTGATTTTCTACAATCGCTCAATAATTGTGCTAACTTTAAAGTCGCCATGCTTCGTTTTCTAGTGCCGATTACCTTATGGTTCCTGTTGGATCTGTATGCCTATTGGGGTCTAAAAACCATGACCGCTCGTTGGACCCCCGGTGCGGCACAGGCTGCCAACTTGCTTTTTTGGGGAATAGATGTGGTTTTATTATGCATCATCCTTTACTACGGGTTTTCGGGAAAATTCAGTAGCGGTACCAATCCACAGGTTTCGTGGATAGTTAGCGCTGTAATCATTACCGTGATCCCTAAGCTGCTTATTATTACGGTGCTGAGCATGGAAGATGTGGTGCGCCTTGTGATGGGCATGTTCACATTTGGCCAAAAGGTTTTCGGTATAACTACACCAACGGATTATATTCCCGGCAGAAGGGCATTTGTGAGTCAACTGGCTTTTGGTTTGGCCGCCATTCCTTTTGTTGGTTTGCTGTATGGTGCCATCAAGGGCAAGTATGATTACCGTGTGCACAAAATCCGTTTGAAATTTAAGGATCTTCCTCAGGCATTCCATGGATTTACCATTACGCAGCTTTCGGATATCCACTGCGGCAGCTTCGACGATCAGGAGGCGGTTCGTCGTGGTATTGAGATGGCCAATGCCCAGAATAGTGACATACTGGTTTTTACCGGTGACATGGTAAATAACAAGGCTGATGAACTGGACGATTGGGTCGAACATTTTGGAAAACTCCAAGCGCCCATGGGTAAGTTTTCCATTTTAGGCAATCATGATTATGGGGATTATTTAAAGTGGCCCTCGCGCTCCCATAAGGAGCAAAACATGGATAAACTCCAGCGTTTACAACGGGAAATGGGTTTCAACCTGCTCCTAAATGAGCATGTTCGTATTGAAAAAGAAGGACAATCCATTGTATTGGCCGGAGTGGAAAACTGGGGTAATCGCAGGTTCGCCAAATACGGTGATTTGTCCAAGGCGCTCAGGGGAGTTGATGCTAGCGACTTTACCGTGCTGCTTTCTCACGATCCTTCTCATTGGGAATCGGTAACCCTGTCAGCAGAAAAACACGTTCACCTCACCTTGTCGGGTCACACACACGGGATGCAGTTCGGGGTTGAGATTCCTGGTTTCAAATGGAGCCCGTCCAAATACGTTTATCCTCGCTGGGCCGGACTCTATGCTGAAAATAACAGGCATTTGTATGTCAATCGTGGATTTGGTTTTATTGGTTACCCTGGACGCGTTGGAATTCTTCCCGAGATTACGGTCATAGAATTACTGAAGGCCTGACGGTCGTATAGTGAAGTGGGAGGGCATGTAATTCTCATTCCAACCCTGTTACATCTTACATTGTTTTTCCCCAATGACCATTCCCTAATGACCATTCCCAATGACCATTCCCAATGACCATTCCCCAATGACCAATCCCCAATGACCAATCCCCAATGACCAATCCCCAATGACCATTTCCTAATGACCAATCCCCAATGACCATTTCCTAATGACCATTCCCTAATGACCATTCTCCAACC
>JBMTLM010000288.1:0-3060 GCA_049431185.1 Bacteroidia bacterium
TTTCCGGAACCACCGTGATGGATCGGTCTGCGGCGTAAGCTACAATTTCGCGAATCTGTTCTTGTGTGTAAAAGCCGCCATAGTCGGCCGTTTCATTGGGTCGTGCCTGAGGACGGGCTCCCCATACCGTGTTGTTTTTATTCACACGCCATGCCCCTACTGAAGTCAGCAAGGGATATTTCTTGATTTCAATACGCCAACCTTGGTCATCCACCAAATGCCAATGGAACACATTCATCTTGAATTGCGCCATGAGATCAATGTATTTCTTCACCTCCTCTACAGCGAAGAAGTGCCGGCTTACGTCCAAATGCATACCCCTCCATTTGAATTGCGGTTCATCTTTGATGGTGATATATGGATATGAGACCAGTCCGGTGGAAGCAATCATTCGCAATTGACGCAAGGTTTGGGTGGCATAGAAAAATCCGGATTCGCTTCCAGCTCGTATTCTTATGCCACTCTCATTGATTTCAATTTCATATGCCTCAGCCTTCATTTTACCATCATAAAAAGCCACCAACGACTCCTTATAGACAGGGACCTTCTTCGATAATTCTCCAACGAAATTGTTGATGATTTGCCGAATGCGTTCATCCTCTGTCCCCTCTACTCTTGCTGATGCATTCCGAGGCCATGCAAAAAAGCCTGGCTTTTCGGGCAGAAGGACTTGTGAAGGAATGGGAATGATGTTTTGGGCGGTCAACACCCCACTAATCATACACAGGAAGAGAAACGAAAGGAGTCGCATATTGGAATGTTTATGCCCCAAATTTAAGCAACCAATTCCTATGCCAAAGCAGCATAGCAGGCGAAGCCCTTATTTGATTAATTTTTTATGTTGGTCATATAGGCCAACCAAGATGCTTCGACCCTTATTGTCTACCCGCAATCCTGCATATTGAGCACTGTCGAAAAGGGCGGCTTTATCCTCTTGAAAGAAGAAAGTGGTAGAGCCGATATGTATTTGAAAGCGCTCAGTAGTATATCGAATGGCTTTTTCTCCTTTGCCGATGGGTTCCGCATGTTCTTGAAAACGTACCTTTTCATACACATTTTGACCAACAGGCTTTACGATACAATAACCGCGGTGCGGAATGGAGTCTGCATATACACCCTCAGTCGCCTTGTAATTCAATTCCATGAAATCGCCCTGCATTTTAGAGCGTTGATCAACGGGAACCATTTCCAACAGAACCAAATCGCCATTTTCAAGGGTGTTTTCCTTGTCTTTTATCGCAAGGTTGAACAGTGTCAGAGCAACCACGATGGTAATAACCAGGGTGAAAACCCTCCAATTAGCCTTCATTTGCCTTTGTGGATTTATGAATGATGATGTATGCAGCCAAAAACAAAATACCGGTCAACATCAGTACCATGGATTTATTGAGCAGGCTTATGTTTAGATTCAAATAAAACTGGGTAATGGAATTAACAAGAGACCATCCACCCATGAACATCAGTAGCTTGTTGCTAAACCCAAATCCGATCAAAAGCACCGATAAGGCACTGATCATCGTAGGGGATGCAATTCCCACCGCTATCAGAGCAACGGCCACTAGCCATTTTATTAATGTGTGGTTTTGAAGCAATGGATATAAAATAACGAATGACCAAACCAATGGAACTATGGACGACAACCATAGAAATCGTTCGTCGAATCCAGCCCAATGGAATCCCGAAAAAAACTCCAAGCCACCCAAGCCGCCAAAGGTGGTGGCGTATCGAACAGGTTCGTAAATTTCACTGAGTCGGTTGCGCATTGCCAAAACTTTTGCTTCAAAAACAAACAGCGCCCCGGATATCAACGAACAGGCAATCGTTATCAGATGAATCAGGTTCGGCAGCTTATTTTCAAAAAGGAAACCGACGGCACATCCGATAAGCATGGATTTGGCAATAAACGCCAATATTTTGCTTCTGGTCCAAATGAGAGTGACAATGGCTATGATGGTAAAAACCAACAACAGGTAGTTGAATCCAAGCAACAGTGGTTCATCCATGCAACTTACACCAATCAGAAAGTTGCCAACGAGGAATACGCTTAAGGATATCGTTTCCGAAATCTTCTTTTTTATGAGGTGGGAATGAAAAACGGAGAACAAGAACATTATAATACCCGTTGCCAATGCGGCTATTGCATGTTCATAAAACTTGATGGTGAACAGGAATCCAAGAAAGGCTACGGCACCTATGGTTCCGCCCGCAACGGTCACTGCGATAATGGAGATGTAAGACTTGTGACCCTTTTCGGATAAGGATTCAATCAGGGCCTCCTCTTGGCACAAAAAACCGTCGCCGGCTTCTTTTCGCACCAAATCCACAGCGCTTTTCATTGCATCAATTTGATACATGGCTCCAGGTTTTGTTTAAATGGATGAAGTATTTTGAAAGCAATGTGGTGGATGCGATGATGAATATCGACAGGAACAAGGTTCCATATTCCTCATTGTTGAACTTCATGATGACAGTGGACGATACCACCATGGCTGATATGGATACCATTACCAAGGAGGTTATGGATCTTTGGCCTATGCCTGTACGTATTAAATAGCCGTATAGTATGGTGGTCAACAAACAATGTGTAATAAAGGTCCATTGCATTGGATCCACCATGCCAATCACCACACCCAACGTTAGCACGAACAGGTTGCCCGCCGTTAGAACCAAGGCAAACCACTTGGGCATGATCAGCGGCTTGCCCAATTTGTTTAGCACCAATGGTGCCATCAAAATGCCAAAATTGACCAATGCCACGATCAACAACAAAGTAGGCTCATCATCGATATCCATGATCTGATTGAGATAGGTGCCCAAAGTGCTGTTCAATAAAATCACCCACAATAAAGTCAACGGAGAGAATCTTCCAACTATCGCCATTGGTGTCACAACTAAAAGCCAGTTGCGAAGCAAGTCATAGGCTACTGCTTCCGTTTGGTAAATCTGACCAAATACGGCAAACAATACACCTACCAGAACCGCGCTGGAGGTAAGCACAATGTTTCGAACCCATTCGGGCAGCTTTTTAATGAACCAAAGTGCCGCGGTAACGACCACTAA
>JBMTLM010000289.1:0-3036 GCA_049431185.1 Bacteroidia bacterium
GTAGACTTCGCCTTCCTTCACCGTGATCTTGACGGGCTCGCTTTTGATGGCATATGGTACATCCCTGACACCACCGGATCCAAAGAAGGGGTCATTGAAAAACGGATCATTGAAAATATCAAATGGATTATTGGATCGTCCTCGGTTCACTTTGATTCTGGCAATGCATTCCCCTGCCATTTGATCAATCGTTAATGTACCAGATTGCTGGGGATATAAAACCACCTTCTTGATTTCACCCACTTGGAACGGTGCGCCATTTACATTTTCCTGGTATAGGTTCATCTGCTTAGGCATCTCGATGTCTTGGCTCCAAAAACCGGAGAATGATGGCATCTTGTTGATGGAATAATTCACAACGTTCACATTCGTGTAGAGCTTAAAGGTGGCAACGACCGCTTCGCCTTTATACACTGTTTTTTTGTCGACGCTTACACGGATGTAAATGCTTCCAGATGAAATGTTGCCGTTCTGACTTTGTCCGCCTTGTCCGCCTTGTCCACCCGCACCGCCTGCACTAACCGTTATGGTCAGTGTGTTGGAACTGATGTTTTTGCCGCCACTGCTGATGGAGGCAGGTCCGATTTTGAATGTACCGGACTTCTTTGGCTGCAAGATGTAGGAGTAGGAAACCGATTGGGAAAAGGTGCCATTGATCATTTGGATGCTGGTGGATTGGTTCGGTCCAGACAACACCATGAAATCACTCATGTTCGGGGGGGTGAAGGAAGAGGCTGATCCACTTACTGAGAAGGTGATTTGAAATTGTTCATTGACACCAACGGAGGTTCTGTTTGCACTGGCGGTAATGGATTGACCGATTGTGATGGCTGGGATCAAAGTCAGCACAATGATCGCCAGCGTTCGTAATTTCAGTTGCGAACTTTGTAAACAAGGGAAAAAAATCATACGTTTCATCTTACCATTGTTTTTCAATCTTGATGCGTTCTCCTTCCTTGCGGTTCATTTTCTTTTGCAGCTCTTTTTCATCATTTTGCAACGCCTTCAACATCCGTTCCGCCTCTTCCTTGCTTAATCTCCTATCGTTTTTACCGTCTTTAGGATCAGGCTTTGGGTCATTCTTGTCTTGTTCCTTTTCTTCTTTGGAATCATTTCCTGTGCCATCCTTCTTTTGCTGATCTTTCTTGTCTTGATCTTTCTGGTCTTGTTTTTGATTTTGATCTTTTTGCTGATCTTTTTTGTTTTGGTTCTTTTGCTGCTGCTGGTTTTGTTGGGCTATAAGTTTTGATTGGGCATACGCAAGGTTATAGCGCGTATCGGCATCCTTCGGGTTCAGTCGGAGCGACTGCTTGTATGCATCCACGGCTTCCTGGTATTTTTCCTGTTTCATCAGCGCATTGCCGAGGTTATGCAGGTTTTTTGATTTCTGTTCTGACGTAGTTGCCACCTGACCCGCCTCACGATATTGCTTTTCTGCCTCTGCAGCACGATCCTGCTTGTAAATGGCATTGCCTAAGTTGTATTGCCCTCCGTATGACTTGGCATCGCCCTCCAAAGCCTTGCGGTAATGTGTTTCAGCCTCTTGGAATTTGCCGGATTCATATTGGATGTTACCTTCTTTCAGCTCTTTCCTGACATTTTGCGACATTCCTGTAAATGGCATCAAAAGCGAGACCCAACAACTGATGAGCAAACCATATGTTTTATTTGATCTGTTCATGAGTGCTTTTCCTTTTCTTCAAAAAGTTTAAAACGTGACCACCAATGATTCTTTCGGTCAGTCATGATGAATTCAATCAGTAATAATATCAAAGCCATTCCGAGGAACCAGCGAAATTGCTCTTCGTAAACTGTAAACATTTTAGCGGAAAACTCTTTTTTCTCCAATTTTTCAATTTCCTTCAAAATGATGCTCATGCCATCATCGCCCGCCGTGGCCCTGACATATTTGCCTTTGCCCACATCAGCGATTTGTTGCAGCATGGAATCGTTGAGTTTAGAAATAACCGTACCGCCGTTACCATCCGTGATGAAATTGCCATTTCCATTGGGAATGGGTGAGCCCTCAGGTGACCCCATTCCGACGGTATGAACGGTCATGCCTTTGGCAACGGCCTCCTTGGCCGCTTCCAGGGCATCATCCTCATGGTTTTCTCCATCTGTAATAACGATAATCGCCGCGGACTTGGTGGATGAATCCCCCACAGCGTCCATGCATTTTTCGATGGCAGCACCAATGGCAGTACCTTGTACAGGTACCATACCGGAATTGATGTTGGATAGGAACAGCTTTGCGGCTCCATAATCGGTTGTGATGGGAAGTTGTACGAATGCCTGTCCCGCAAAAACGATTATGCCGATTCGATCTCCTTGTAATTGGTCGATTAACCTGTAGATCGCTCGGGTGCTGCGTTCCAAACGGTTTGGTGACATGTCTTTGGCGTTCATCGAATTGGAAACATCCAAGGCAATCAATACATCAACGCCTTTCCTTTTCACTTCTTCCAATCCTGATCCGATCTGGGGTCGAATGACAGCGGTAATCAGGCATACAATGGCCAACAGCCTCAAAGCGATTTTCCAATATTGCTTCGTTTTTGACGTAGATTGTAACAACCTGCGAAAAGTATGTTCATCGGCAAACGCCCGAGCCTGCCTGTTTGCTTTGATCACAAGATAGATGGCAATGGCCATCAGTACCGGAACCAAAACGTACAGGTAAACAAATACTATGTTGCCGATTCTAAACATGCTTTATGCAGGAATTCTTTTAAACAGGGTCAATCGCAAGAGAAACTCCAATACCGCGAAAGCCAAAGCCGCCATCGCAAAAGGCATGAATTCCTCAGTATACCTTCTGAATTCAGTGACTTCCACCTTGGTCTTTTCTAGTTGATCGATTTCCTGGTAAATGGCACTTAACTTCTTATTGTCTGTCGCGCGAAAATATTTTCCATCCGTGGTGGCGGATATTTGTTTCAAAACAGTTTCATCGATTCG
The DNA here is from genome assembly GCA_049431185.1 of Bacteroidia bacterium. GTDB lineage: Bacteria > Bacteroidota > Bacteroidia > AKYH767-A > OLB10 > JALRAP01. Next base: position 2,962 of record JBMTLM010000289.1, read on the forward strand.
AACCTCAACGTTTTGGTATTGTATTCCAAATGGTGTTTGGAACGGGAATGGTGCCATCCCGTTTCGACCAACACC
>JBMTLM010000290.1:0-3010 GCA_049431185.1 Bacteroidia bacterium
TTCAGTTCCACCATATTGCCTTGCTTCAATCCTTTGGCAGCGGCCATAGCGGGTGACATGGCAATATAATTGTCCCAACAAACTTTAGAAATCGGGTCGGGCAGTTCTTGCAACCATGGGTTGTTGGCCTGCGCACCGTTACCCAATCCTGTTTTTTCGTAAATGATCACATCAATACCATCGCCTTTTGAGGCAGCGATGGCGCCTGCCGCGGCGGCGGCGTTTCCTGCAAAGGTCACCGGCGTTGCTGCGGCAGCAGCAAGTTCAAACACGCCGTCTTGGATCGACTTCGTCCAAAATGCATCGGCAGAGGTGATTCCCGTTTGACGGGCATACATGTTGGTTTTCCAATTATTCTGAAGGTATGCGTAGTAATCAGGCTGAGCAACTCCAGCCCATTTGATGAGGGAGTCCTGCATAGGGCGAGTGCCTTTGTACAGCTGTCTGATGACGGGTTGCGCCGTGCTGTAAATGCCTGAAACCGGCTCTGCGTCATTCCATGACTCCAGGTAATGGTTGTCGGGAAGAACGAAACCGCAAAGCTTGGCCGTTTCATCCTCATACATAGAGAAGGAAACAGATGTACCTACTTTTTTCAGACCACTGATAAAGGCTGCAGCATCCGGATAAGAATAGGCGGGATTGCAATTGTTGATCAACAGCACTCCTACGCTGCCTGCATTCATGTCGGCAACCAAGGCGGCCATCTTTTGGTCATCACCTTGACGTAAATTGGAGTGTTGGTCGATTCGGATCGTATTGCCATAATTGCCGAGCATGGAGTTGATGCCATTCACCAAGGTTTGGATATTGACATCATTTGTTCCACATACGACAACGGATTTACCTTTGTTGTCCCACAAAGCCTTGGCGGCTTTGTTGACGCCCTCATCAGCGGAGGATTTAGCGGAACCTGCAACAGGCTGTCCGGCCAAAGAAGCGATACGGTTGTACAATGATATGACCGTACTTCCGATTTCGGAGGGGCGCACTTTGAAACGATGATCCGCATTGGAGCCAGAAACGGTCAATGTGGATTCAAAATGGTAATGCCGGGACATCTCCTTTTTACCAAACAGTTTGCGGTTAGCCGCATATTGACGGGCATGCTCGGTAGCATGAGGCATATTACCCATGAAATCCGCATCGATTCCGACAATCACAGAAGCTTTGTCGAAACTATAGGTTGGCAACGCGGCCTTGCCGAAGCAAGCCTCATTGGCTTTCAAGCTACCTGACATTGACAAAGCATCATAGGTTACCACTTCGGTGCCTGGAAATTTGGCAGCGAACTCGGTAAATAACGCTTTGGTGGAAGGACTGATTACGGTGGAGGTGAGTACACGCACCTTTTTGCCTGAAGTGATAGCGGCCTGAATGGCAGCGGCAATCTCCTTGTCGGCTCCATCCCAAGAGATTTCAGCTCCCGCCTTACGAGCGCTGGGCAAACGGTTGGTGTCGTAGAGGCCTAAAACCGAAGCCTGAACTCGTGCATGGGCCACACCTTTGGAAATGGATGAGCGATCATTGCCATCGATTTTGATTGGTCGGCCTTCACGGGTCTTTATAAGAATGCTGGCATAGTCATGACCATCAAAATAGGTAGAGGCGTAATAGTTAGGGATTCCTGGAACAATCTCTTCGGGTTTGTTGAGATAGGGAATCGATTTTTTAACAGGCGCTTCACAGGCCGCAAGGGTGGCGGCGGCCATTCCAAATCCCATAAACTTGAGGAAGTCACGGCGAGGGGTGGCATCGGTTGAATCCGCCTTGCGGCCGATCACTTCGTCAACAGGAATCTCTTCAAAAAACTCATTGTTCTTGAGTCGGACGAATTCAGCATCGTTACGCAATTCCTCGACGCCTTTCCAGTACTTTTTTTCCATATCCTTAGGTAGGTATTATTCGGTGTAGGGTATAGGTTTCAGCAAAAATCAATAGTGACAACGGGCACACTCCAAACCACCGATCTTATCAACGGTAATCTTGGCTTCAGGACCATATTGCTTTTTCAACTTTTCATGCAACTCCGTGTAGTAGGCATTACCTTCCGTCTTCACTTCAGAGGTGCGGTGACAGTCAATGCACCATCCCATGGTGAGCGGTGAGTGTTGCTTGAGCACTTCCATTTCCTCAACGGGACCATGACAGGTTTGGCACTCAAGACCAGCCACAGTTACGTGCTGGGCATGGTTAAAATAGGCCAAGTCTGGGAGATTGTGAACACGAATCCATTTCACAGGCTTGGGGTTGTCGCCATACTTCTGAGTGGCAGGATCGTAATCCAAAGCCGCATAAATCTTACCAATTTCCTCTTTGCCGTATTGTGGTCCCTCTTGAACGTACTTGTGACAGTTCATACAAACGCTAACAGAGGGGATGTTGGCATGACGGCTTTTCTCTGCGCCGTTGTGACAATAAACGCATGAAATACCGTTTTGGCCGGCGTGCAATTTATGAGAGAACTTAATCGGTTGCTCAGGAGCATAATCCTGTTGGATACCTATACCAGCCAAAGCATTCCATCCTTTCACGCTTCCCCAAAAAGCACCCATGAGCAACAGCACGGCAATGAGTTTCTTGTTACCACGGATCCAGGTTTTGGATGCCTGCTTGGGAGTAACAGGGATTGGTTCCGGTAATCCTTGTTTCACGCGAAGTGCACGCTCAAGACCCTGTTTAACCTTACCCAATGCGAGATAAAGAATGATTAAAACGGACAAAACGGTCCAAAGCACCCACGGGAATCCCTCTTCTGGTGCTGCAGCACCGGGAGCGGCCGCGCCAGGGGCGGCTGCAGGCGCCTTTTCACCTTCTGCCTTTACGTAAGCGAAGATGGCCTTGATCTCATCATCCGACAAGGAGAATGAGGGCATGGCCGTTTGATTGTATTCGTTGTACAACTTGACAGCATAAGCGTCACCGGACTTGATGACCGCTTGGGAGTTTTTGGTCCACGAGATAAGCCATGCCTCCGGACGACGGGTGTGCACGTTTTTCAATCCGGGAC
>JBMTLM010000291.1:0-3001 GCA_049431185.1 Bacteroidia bacterium
TGATGTAAGATCTACACGGAACAACGATTATTACTTAACAATCACTGAAAGTAAGAGACGTTTTTCGGAAGGCAGCGACCGACCATTCTTTGAAAAGCATAAGATTTTCCTTTACAAGGAGGATTTTGAAAAATTTGCAGAAGGTCTTCAGGATGCCATCGATTACATTAAAACCAATTTTCCTGAAAGTATGCGACCTTCTCCGGGAAACACCAACGAAGGCGGCAACAATGCCAACCCATACTCCGACGTGGATTTTGATGACTTAGGCAAATAAGTCGTTATGTCATCACCCAAGCAACCAAAATAATGGATTGTCCGTCTCCATCTTTCGGAGCGGTACTCGTTTCGAAATAACACCAACCACACACATTACACAAACATTCAAACTATGATTAAAAGGTCAATTCTGATGCTCGTTGGCGCCTGCTTGCAAATAACCTCGGCTTTTGCTCAGGCTCCGTGTGTTGGTTCCCAGTCCGTGACCGCCTCGCCAGCTCCTGCTGGTAACAACACCTACGTTGTAGGTACCACCGTTACCTTTTGCTACACCATTACCAATTATGCCCAAACCAATGCCGACTGGATCGCCGGTTTTGCCATCACTCTTGGCCCAGGATGGGATGCTAGCTCCTTGGCCCCATTGACACCTCCAGCCAGTTGCGATGGACAAGGAACTTGGGATTGGTACAACTCATGTACAGGAACCGCCTCCGGAATCACTTGGGGACCGGGCTTTTACTACGACACCCCCGCAGGAAGTCCTAATTTTTCATTGGATGGCATTCCTGGAAATAATTTCGGTGATAATTGTCAAAACAACACATGGAATTTTTGCTTTACAGTGACGGTAGGTCCTTGCGCCTCCTCCAGCAACGCGCCCTTGAACATCGGTATTCAAGCTTTGTCCGATTATCAAGCCGGCTCTTGGGGTAATAACGCATGCTTTGATCCTCCACTGACGGCTCCTATTCAATGGCCAACGGGTACGCCTTCCGCACAATGTAATTGTGTGCTGATTGTTCCCAATATCACCATTACGGATGCGACCTGTGCCAGTCAATCCAACGGTTCCATCACCGTTTTCCCACAGGGAGTTGCCCCTTATTCTTATCAATGGAGCAACGGAGCAACCAGTCAAACGATTTCCAATTTGGCTCCCGGAATTTATACGTGTACCGTAACCGACTCTACTCAATGTACCAAAACGGTGACGGTTCCAGTTTCATCTCCTGCGGCCATTATACCTAATGACACTTTCGTGGATAATGTTTGTGACAATGCCAGTGGATCCATTTCTTTGGCTCCTACAGGTGGCTCAGGACAAAATTATACCTACCTGTGGAGCAACGGTTCTACCAGCTCCAGTATCAGCGGATTGACGGGTGGCACCTACACGGTAACCATCACCGACTCCAATGGCTGTACCAATGTCAGTTCTTACACTGTCAGTACAGTGACACCGCTTGCTACGGTTCCCGGAAGCAATCAAAATTCGTGTTCCGGTGATCCAGTGAGCATCACCGCATCCGCCAGCGGAGGTACGCCCCCGTACTTTTATCTCTGGAGCAATGGCGCTTCCACCTTGTCGCAAACCGTGAGCCCCAATACTACCACTGTTTACACCCTTACCGTTACGGACTTCAATGGTTGCACTTCCCAAACAACGGTCACCGTTGATGTCACGCCCGATCCTGTCATTCAGACCCAGGATGCGAATATTTGCTTTGGATCATCGGTACAATTGAACGCTACCGGAGGCACCAGCTATAGCTGGGCGCCTGCCACGGGCCTCAATGACCCCAACATTGCCAATCCAGTAGCCAATCCCACTACCACTACCACCTATATTCTCACGGCCGCCAATGGTGTGTGTGTGGCTACGGATACGGTGGTTGTAACAGTCGCGCCTGAAATCCTTGCCGCTTTCGTGCCTGACACCATACAAGGATTTACGCCGTTTACCGTGAACTTCACCAACAACACACAGGGGGCTAACGCTTACCAGTGGGCATTTGGTGATGGCAATACTTCAACTGATCCCAACCCGACACATACTTATCTGACCATGGGTCAGTACTCCGTAGTGTTGACCGCCATTGACACCAATAACGCATGTTCCGATACCATTTCTTTTTCTTACATCATCGTCGATTCGTTCTCCAGCTTGTTTATCCCCAATATTTTTACGCCCAATGCTGATGGCTTTAACGACACGTTTCATTTTGAAGAGAAGGCTATCGTGGAAATCTCCTGCACCATTTTCAACAGGTGGGGCAAAGAGGTGTACTCTTGGAATAAACTAGGTGGCGAGTGGAACGGGGAATCTGCCGATGGGGTAGAGTTGCCCGAAGGCTCCTACGTTTATGCGGTGAAAGCCACCGGCATAGAGGGAAAAACCTATGATTTGAGCGGATTCTTCCAATTGGTGAGAGGGAAATAGATACTTATTTGTTGTCTTTTTTCGAATTTGCTCATTTGCAATTGATAAAAATTTCATTGCAGGGAAAACTATTTTTAGGTTGTTAATAAGTTCTTTCAATCCTGTTTGGTCGGGTTGATAGAAATATTATTTTTCGGTCATCAAATTGTAAAAACAAGAGCAACCCAACCTCTTGTGAAACTTGCTAATCAGATTGATTCAGGGATTTAATAACAATTCATTCTACAAGGATGCGTCAGCTTAAAATCACCAAATCCATCACCAATCGGGAGAATGCCTCCCTCGAAAAGTACTTACAGGAAATCGGTCGAGAGGACCTCATCACCGCCGAAGAGGAGGTGAAGCTTGCTAAAAGAATTAAGCAAGGCGACCAATGGGCGCTTGAAAAGCTTACCCGAGCCAACCTTCGCTTTGTGGTTTCCGTGGCCAAGCAATACCAGAACCAAGGTTTAAGCCTTCCAGACTTGATCAATGAGGGCAATTTGGGCCTCATTAAGGCTGCTAAGCGTTTTGATGAAACCCGCGGTTTCAAATTCATTTCATATGCCGTTTGGTGGA
>JBMTLM010000292.1:0-2986 GCA_049431185.1 Bacteroidia bacterium
CCTCTAAAATCCGAGACGAGATTAACAAGCGTAAATCAACCAATATCAAGGGATCTAAGCCCCAGTAACAAAATGATTCAGCTTTTCCCAGCCGCTATCTGAGTCTCCAATTTCTCGAACAACTCTTCTGGAACAAAAGGTTTAGATATATATTCATTAACTCCTGATTCAAAGCATTTTGAGATTTCTTCAGGAGTGGCATTTGCGGTCATTGCCATGATTCTTACGGAGGATTTTTCGTTGTCCATTGACCGGATGGTTCGGGTGGCTTCATACCCATCCATTTCTGGCATCTGAATGTCCATTAAAACGATATCGTAGATGTTCATGGATACTTTTTCTACCGCTTCTCGACCATTGGAAGCATGATCTATTTGAACCCCAGGGTATTGCTCCAAGATCGTATCCTCTGCCACGATTTTATTAAAGTCATTATCCTCTACCAGTAGAATTCGGGTGTTGGGGGTTAGGGTTATCTTATGTAAAACATTGGCTGGTAAATCTTTATGTTGATTGACCTGTCCCACTTCGTACGGGATATTGAAAAAGAACCTGGTACCAAAGCCGATCTTGCTTTCTAAACCGATGTTACCTCCTTGCAATTCAGCCAGTTGTTTGCAAATTGTGAGCCCAAGTCCGGTTCCTCCATACTTCCGGCTGGTGTCGCTATTGGCTTGCGTAAAACTTTCAAAAATGGAGCTCAATTTGTCCTGGGCGATGCCGATTCCGGTGTCTGTAACACTGAATTCAATATCACATAAGGTATTGGATTTGTATTTAATATCACATTTTATTTCAATAAATCCTTCATGTGTGAACTTGATTGAATTGCCGACCAAGTTGATGAGTATTTGGGCAAGTTTGGAGGGGTCGCCCACCAAATTGGCCGGGATGTCGGGGTGGATGTTCAGTTTCAACTCAAGATTTCTTTCTTGAGCTTTGAAAATCAACATATTTCGGACATTTTCGGCGACTTGTCTGACGTTGAAATCAATTTTTTCAAAAGTCATCTTGCCGGCTTCGATTTTGGAGATGTCCAAAATATCGTTGATGATCGACATCAGTTGTTCTGATGCCGCCTGAATCATGGAAATGTATTTGTGTTGTTGGTCAGACAATTCGGTTTTCAGCAAAAGATTGGAGATGCCGATTACTGAATTCATAGGGGTTCGGATTTCATGGCTCATATTGGCCAGAAATTGTTGTTTGAACCTTTCAGAGGATTGGGCTTTCTCTTTGTCGATCAAAGCCAGGTCTCGCTGAACAAATGCTTCCTGAGCGGCCTTTGACTCATCAATGGCGCTAAATGTTTTTGCGACCGTGGTTTCCAAGTCAACGAAATCGATGGGCTTGGTGATAAAGTCAAAAGCCCCACGGTTCATTGCGGTTCGAATGTTTTGGATGTCGGTGTAGGCCGAAACCACGATGGATTTGATCGGCAAATGCTGTTCTGCACACTGCTGTAGTAACTCTAATCCATTCATTACCGGCATATTAATGTCTGTCAACAGCAACTCGATGTCGGTGTTATTTTGAAGCTTTTCCAAAGCTTCCGCGCCGTTTGCGGCAAAGTGGAAAATCAGTTCGCCAGATGCAATTCGCCTACGGAACCGCTGTTTGATCAGCAATTCCATATCTGGCTCATCATCAACAACCAACAGGGTTCGTATTCGGCTCATGTTTAGTTTGTCAAAATCATCGCCAAGTTACTTTTTTTGGCTCATGTTCACAAACGTTTTTTGGTTCGACCTTAGTTCGTGATTTTCAGCCTTTTTAACTTTTTTAACAGAAACCGTCATGGCATGGTTCTTGAACGGGTTATTTAACATATTGAAAATCAGTTTTTTTAATTTGATTTATGCCCTGTTGGAAGGGGTTGAGTATTTTTTTTAAAGTGCTGATTGAAAATTGAAAAACATCTTGTACCTTTGCCCTTCCCAAAAAAGGGGGTTTCCAGCCCCCTGAAAATTAATACTAGATCGCACAATGCCAACGATTCAGCAACTAGTCCGCAAAGGTCGCGTCAAACTCGAGGACAAGAGTAAATCTCCAGCGCTCACTTCCTGCCCACAGCGCAGGGGCGTTTGTACACGTGTGTACACCACCACGCCCAAGAAGCCTAACTCTGCTATGCGCAAGGTGGCGAGGGTTCGTTTGACCAACAAATTTGAAGTTACTGCCTACATTCCCGGTGAGGGACACAACCTACAAGAGCACTCGATCGTGCTGATTAGAGGTGGTCGTGTAAAGGATCTTCCGGGTGTTCGATACCACATCATTCGTGGTTCATTGGATACCTCTGGTGTTGAAGGCCGTAATCAACGTCGTTCTAAGTATGGCACCAAAAAGCCTAAGGCAGGTGCTCCAGCAGCGAAAGGAAAGAAGTAAACCAGAAATTTAAAGTAATAACCTCCGTATAAAGTTTCAACATGAGGAAATCGAAACCAAAAAAGAGAATCCTGCTTCCAGATCCTAAGTTCAACGATACCATGGTAACCCGTTTCGTGAACAGTCTGATGTTTGATGGCAAAAAGAGTACTGCATTCAAAACGTTCTATGACGCCATCGACACAGTGGAAAACCGTACCAAGGAAAACGGATTGGAAATGTTCAGGAAGGCATTAGGAAATATTTCCCCAACCGTTGAGGTTAAAAGCCGTCGCGTTGGTGGTGCTACTTTTCAGATTCCTAGTGAAATCCGACCAGACCGTCGTAATGCTCTAGGAATGAAATGGCTCATCATGTTTGCCCGCAAAAGGAATGAAAAATCGATGCGTGACAAGTTGGCCGGTGAAATCATTGCGGCTTCCAAAGGTGAAGGCGCTGCGGTAAAAAAGAAGGATGACACCCACCGTATGGCTGAAGCGAACAAGGCTTTCTCTCACTTCAGGGCATAATAGATAATAGAATTTAAACAGCAGACAAGTAAGACCCCAATGGCACAAGACGTTAAAAGCCTCAGATATGTAAGGAACATCGGTATTGC
>JBMTLM010000293.1:0-2967 GCA_049431185.1 Bacteroidia bacterium
GTTCGCCTCACCGACAAGCTTTAATGACCAATGCACTTCAAGCAGCATCAAAAACACCATTGATGATTGGAATTGATGGGGAATGGGGATTATCCATGCGCCTCGACTCAACCACCCGTTTTCCACGTCAGATGACGTTGGGTGCAGCGGGCAGCGACACTTTAGTGTATGCCATGGGAGCGGAGATCGCTCGGCAATGCGCTAGAATGGGCATACACATCAATTTTGCGCCGGCAGTTGATGTCAACACCAATCCGATCAACCCCGTAATCAGCAGTCGCTCATTCGGTGAAAAGAAAGAATTGGTTGCTCGGTTGGCCAAAAGCTATATGAAGGGAATGCAGGACAATGGTGTTTTGGCCTGTGCCAAGCATTTTCCCGGACATGGTAACACGGACTCTGACTCACATTATACGCTGCCTTTGGTCAGGGATTCTCAAGCGTCCATCGACTCGGTCGAACTCTATCCTTTCAAGGAACTTATACGCGAAAAGGTGGCTTCTGTCATGGTTGCACACTTGTTCATCCCTTCACTTGATACCACCAAGGACCGTGCATCTACACTCTCACCAGCCATTGTTGATGGTTTGCTTCGTAAAAGACTCGGCTTTGAAGGTTTGATTTTCACCGATGCTTTGAACATGAAAGGAGTGGCCGACTATTTCAGCGCGGGTGATTTGGCGGTTTTAGCACTTAAGGCAGGCAACGACATACTGCTTTTTTCCCGTGATGTTCCTTCTGCTTGGAAGCAGGTCCGCTCAGCCATTGATTCAGGTGCATTGGATACAGTGGAAATCAATAACAAGGTAAGGCGTATTTTGAAAGCCAAATACAAGGCGGGTTTGCATGAGTACGCGCCCGTGGTCTTAGAGGGTCTTACCAAGGATTTGAATTCACAATGGGCCGATTACCTCGCTCAGGTTGCTTTTGAACGGTCCATGGTTGTGCTGGGTAACAAGGATGGAACCATTCCTTTCAGAATGGGAAACCATTGTTCCATGGCTTCGTTGACCATTAACAATGACAAATTCGGCGATTTTTTGAATAGTATGTCAGCATGGGCACCCCTGGATCGCTTTAATACTGCTGATGAGATGAAGGAAAGCTCCATCGCTAAAATGGTCAATGACCTTTCCAAATATGATTATGTTGTGGTGGGTATACACAATACCACCATCAAGTCAACGGGCGGTTATGGAATTCCTGCATGGACAGATAATTTCTTGTCTCGGTTGTCTGCTCGTACGAGATTGGTTACGGTGCTTTTTGGTAATTCCTATTCATTGGAGAGGATTCCTTCCGCCTCTAAAGGTCATGCATGGATTTTGGCTCATGAGGACACACGACACGCCCAAGTTTCTGCAGCCAACCTTTTGTTTGGTGTTTCCGGAACTTCTGCAACATTGCCCGTCACCTCCGGAAGATCTTTCAAGGTCGGAGATGGCCTTCCCATTCGTGGATCCATGATCAGGCTTAGAAATGCTTATCCGTACGAAGTAGGAATGGATCCTCGAGATTTCAAAAAGTTGGATTCCATTGCCAATAAATTGATCACCGATATGGCTGCTCCCGGCTGCCAGGTGTTGGTGGCGTGGAAGGACCGAATAGTATACCACAAGGCTTTTGGAAAACATACCTATGAGCGCAATGCCAAACCGGTTTCCCTAACCGATGTCTATGACGTTGCTTCAGTGACCAAGGTTGCTTCCACCGCGCTGGCTGCAATGAAACTGGTGGATGAGGGTAAGCTGGACATCCGCAAGCCTGCTTCAAACTATTTCCATGCATTGCGCAACACCAATAAAAAGGATTTATTACTTGTCGACATCATGACACACACGGCCGGTCTGAAAGCATGGCTGCCTTTTTGGAGAAACACGGTTGACAAATCCGGGAAGCTGTCCTACGACATTTATCACAAATCCCCTGACTACAACTACCATATTCCCGTTTGTGACAGCCTCTTCATATCCAAAACTTATCACGATGTCATGTGGAAGGAGATATTTGATTCCCAATTAGGCGAAAAGGGTCAATATGTTTATTCAGATTTGGGTCTGATGATCATGCAGGAGGTGATTGAGCATGTGAGCGGGGAGCCTCTGGATGCGTATGTTCACAGGAATTTTTATGAGCCATTAGGATTGGTCAATGTGATGTACAATCCGCTGGGCAGGATTGCAAAAGAACGAATACCTCCGACCGAACGTGATACCTCCTTCCGTAAGAAATTGGTTTGTGGTTATGTGCATGATCCTGCAGCCGCTATGCTTGGTGGAGTGGCAGGCCATGCTGGATTGTTCAGTGATTCTTATAGTTTGGCGGTTATCATGCAGATGCTCTTGAATGGTGGCGAATATGGTGGCGAGCGTTACATATCGACGGAAACCGTCAAGCTATTCACTTCCAAAGCTGGGCCCGGAGATAAATACAGGGGATTGTTGTTCGACAAACCAGACATCCGAAGCGGCCCAGCTGAAAATACCGCCTCCTTGGCATCTGGTTTTACCTTCGGTCATACGGGATTTACAGGCACGGCTGTGTGGGCCGATCCCGATCAGGATTTGGTTTTTGTCTTTCTTTCCAACCGGGTGTACCCCAAGGCTGAACCTAACAAGCTTTCCAAGGGAAGATACCGTCCAAGCATGATGCAAGCGGCATATGAAACCATTTTACGTAATGCAGCACTGCCCAGTTACCGATAATTTTAATCACTTTTGAATCTATGAAAATTGGTATAGTATGTTATCCGACATTCGGTGGCAGTGGTGTTGTAGCCACTGAGTTAGGTAAATCACTGGCTTCACGTGGTCACAAAGTTCATTTCATAACCTATAGTATGCCGGTAAGATTGGATTTTTTCTCCGAAAACATCTGGTATCACGAGGTGGCAGTTTCGTCCTACCCATTGTTTGATTATGCCCCTTATGAGAGTGCCCTCACCAGTAAACTGGTGGATGTGGTTCG
>JBMTLM010000294.1:0-2965 GCA_049431185.1 Bacteroidia bacterium
AAAATGGACCTTGCCATCATTCTGTCAAATTATCGAACTGGGTGATTCAAATTTTATCAACTTTCAAAAGCTTCCAAATGTTCCATGATCATTTGATTGAAGGCATCTTGCGGATCCAATGCAATGGTAATAGGGATATAGCACGCATGATATCCATTGAAAACATCCAGGAGACCTTTGCTCTTCAATCGCACGAAATCCTTTTCCGTTGTAACAAAAACCACCGATGAATCATGTCCACTGACCCATTTGATCAATGAGGTGCGATCAAAGGCATGATGATCGGGGTATGAAACGGATTCAAATTGTCCGCAACGGGATTGAACGTGCTGGAAGAAAGAGGCAGGGTTGGCGATACCTGCAAATGCGATACAGTGATCCGACTTGGAAATGTCGGTAAAACCTTGTCCACCGAACGAGACCGGGTTACCATAGTGGATGGAGGAAAAGAAAACACGTTGGTGGGGCAACGGTTGCAGCGAAGCCATCAACGTGTTTTGTGAATCAGCGGTAAGATGATTCGGGCAACCTGTCACGATGATGCAATCCGCACGCCAATAACCTGATCTGGGTTCGCGCAGGTTTCCAGCAGGCAGCATGTAATCGTTCGTAAAAGGCTGCTGAAAAGTGGTCAGTAAAATTTTAAAGGAAGGCTCCACTCGACGATGTTGAAACCCATCATCCATGATAACCAACTGTGGGGATTGATCATCCTCCATGATTCGATGCAAAGCCTTTCTGCGATCCTCACAAACATAGACCGCAACATCGGGAAACCGAAGGTGGTACATCAAGGGTTCATCACCTACATCCTCAGCGGTCGATTGTGAAGAGACTTTCAAAAATCCTTTAGTACTTCGACCGTATCCACGGCTGAGGGTGGCTACTTTGAAACGGGATTGCAGTAGCTCGATTAAATAGGCCACGTGAGGGGATTTTCCTGTTCCACCCACGCTCAAGTTACCCACAAGAATCACCGGCATGGGAAACGAGGTGGATTGGAGTAGCCCTGCATCATACAGGAAATTACGGACAGCCATGATGCCGCCGTAAATGATGCCAAAGGGGTATAGCCACTTGCGAATCCTCATATAACCGCCAAATTAAGGTTTATCGCCGTTGGCTCAAACAACCTTCAAAACGCTTTGATTAATTTTACCACCAAAGCTATCAACGTGGAAAAGCTATCCAACATCATCCAATTCCTGGAGCAACTGGCACCCCCTACATTGCAAGAGTCTTACGACAATAGTGGTCTTTTGGTAGGTCATCCAGGAATGGATATCACCGGCGCCATCCTGTGTCTCGACAGTACGGAAGAGGTGATTGACGAAGCCATTGCCCATGGCTGCAATTTGGTGATTGCACACCACCCGATCATTTTTTCAGGACTGAAGCGCATCAATGGGAAGAACTACATTGAGCGGACTGTCATCAAAGCCATCAAAAACGACATCGCCATTTATGCCATCCATACCAATCTTGACAACGTGGCGCACGGTGTCAATTCGGAAATCGTCCATCGTTTGGGGTTGGAGAAGCCTTCCATCCTCTCCCGCAAAAAAGACCAGATCGGAAAGCTGGTGACTTTTTGTCCACTTGCACAGGCGGAAGCCGTGCGCACAGCTTTATTCGCTGCAGGAGCAGGACATATTGGAAACTACGATGAATGTAGCTTCAACTCGGAGGGAGTTGGAACCTTCCGACCTAACGAATGGGCCAATCCGGTGCTGGGTCAAAAAGGCATGCGCCATCAGGAAAATGAAACCAAAATCGAAGTGGTTTATGCCAAACATCTGGAAGGCAGCATCTTAAAAGCATTATTCAAAACACATCCCTATGAAGAGGTCGCGTATGAACTGTATCATACTGAAAATCAACACCAAGGAATAGGATCAGGCATGATTGGGCAGCTCACCGAACCCATTCCGACCGCTGTATTTATGGAAAAAGTAAAGCAGGTTTTTGGTTTGAAAATGATTCGCCATACGTCCATTGTTTCTTCAACTGTTTCAAAAATAGCTGTTTGCGGTGGCTCTGGGAGCTTCTTGCTATCGGATGCCATAGCGGCTGGGGCCGACATTTTCATGACCGCCGATTATAAATACCATCAATTTTTTGATGCCGAAGGCAAAATTATGATTTTGGATATCGGACACTTTGAAAGTGAACAGTTTACGAAAGACTTGCTGTATAGGGAATTGAGCGCTAAATTCACTACATTTGCGCTCCGTTTATCGGGCATTGACACGAACCCTGTAAAGTACTTCTGATATGGCGGTAAAGAAAACTGCTGCAAAAGGCGCCTCTGCGGAGGCTGTTGCCGAAAAGAAAAAAGCCACTAAAGCTAAAGCCGAAACGGCTACCAAGGAACCCAAAGCCAAGCGCGCCTCTTCGCGTTCCAAGGTTGTTGAAAAGGTTGTTGAACCTACCAAGGAACATCGATTCAACTTCAAACTTAAGGACTTCGGAAAGTCGAAAGACGACTTTACGGTGGAAGAAAAGCTGCAAGCGCTTTTCCAACTTCAGTTGATTGATTCGGAAATCGATCGTATTCGGATCGTTCGTGGAGAACTTCCAATGGAGGTGGCCGATTTGGAGGATGAAATCGCCGGCTTGCAAACCCGTATGCATAACCTCAGTGAAGAGGTGGAGGGCCTGACCAACATGGTTGCCCAAAAGAAGCAGGCCATTAAGGATTCAAAAGCCGCCATCAAGAAATACGAGGCGCAGCAGATGAATGTGAAGAATAACCGCGAATTCGATTCCTTGAACAAGGAAATCGAGTTTCAAAACCTGGAGATTCAACTTTCAGAGAAGCGGATCAAGGAATACGAATTTGAATTACAAGGACAGACCGTACTTCTGACTGAAGCCAGTACCAAGCTCGAAGAGCGCATGGGCGACTTAACCGCCAAGAAAGAGGAGCTCGACACCATCATTGCAGAGACCCAAAAAGAGGAAG
>JBMTLM010000295.1:0-2963 GCA_049431185.1 Bacteroidia bacterium
TGGTATCCCCTTTGGAAATATCCCATGCCTGGTAAGCACTGATTAACGTTAAATAGTATTGTGAAGCCGTATCCGGATCATTGGGTTGATAAAGTAACTGAGGAATGTAAACTGGCTCCACATATTCCATAATGCCGGTAGCGTAAACCATGCTTATTGCCTTCTCCAAAGGGATATTGGATGGGATGGCCATTTCATAGATCAAAGACAAATCAACCAACTTTTCTCCACGGGAGTTAACCGTTGCGGAGAGCGGTGTGTGGTTGGGGAATTTGCGTTTGATTTGTGCGCCTTTCAAAACTTCCAATGCATGTTGCATCTTGGGGTTTTGTATACCATTGGTACGGCAATCAGCACGATGATCAGAATTGACTTTTAATACCAGTTTCCCCTGTTCGTAATCATTGCTTGAAATTCCGATAGGAAGCTTGAAACTTTGGCTGATAACAATGTCTGTTGAAGAAAAAACCAACAGAATGGCAAAAAGCTTGGCAAGTAGTCTCATGGTAGTATAGCTTTATGGTAAATATAGTGCACACAAGCTTAAATACAAGTCATGGCAGGGTAAATCAATCCACTAAAAACCAGCGAACACCAACCTTCAGGGACCTGCCTTGAAGCGGATATCGCCATGCGCCATAATATTCACGTGAGCCTATTCCGGCATTCAAGTGATCCATCCGGATGGTAATGGTGGCGGTCTTTATTTTCAGATCGGCGAAAAAACCAGCCATAGGGAAACCGCCGATTTCCTTGTTGTCCTGCAGGTAAAAAGCACCTGTGGCCGGCATAAATCCATAGCCGTTGTAGGGAGTCCAAATTGTCACATCCACTCCGGTGCGCAAGTCCAAGGCCTTTTCAAACAAAGACCCCTCAAAAAACAACGAGCCGAAGTAACTCAACTCAGGCATTCGGATAACGTTTTCATTTCCGGTAAATCCGTACACCACATGTTGTACGCTGCCGAACTTACGAAACCGAAATGTTTTTTGTACAAAGACAGTACCAAGGCCGACCGGTTTATTGAATTGCTGTGGCAAGGCATCCTCTCGGAAAAAGACTGTATGGTTGGACGCCTGAATTGCTCCCCCGTATTTAAGGCGAATGGAGGGAATGATATGATTGAATGAAACGAACGACAATTGTTCGTTTTCAAAGTAATTGAGCCAAGAAAAATGGTTAGACAAATAATAATTGTTCACCTCCGTTGGTCGGCGTTTTATCCATCCAAAATCTGTTTGAATCGTCCCAAGCTTTTGATCATGAAAAGTCACTCCTGCTCGGGTATTGGAAAGTCCGTTTTGAAAGGATTGGATGGTGGACAGGTACCAGTCCCATTTACCGCGACGGCCTTGGATCCGAACGGTGGCCAAAAATGTTTCGTAGTTCAGTGGATCAAAACCAGTAAGATCATATTTTGAATTTTCGAGTGCTAAACCTGCACTTGCTTGAAAGTTAGGTGAGGCGACCAACCGTAAACCGATTTCATTGGTCATTTGTCGGAAAAAAGAGGAATCATAGGTGGCCGTGGAGTCGAACCAAAAGGTGGAAAAGTAACCTGAATCCGGATTGACTGATTCAAAAACAAAAGAATTCCTCGACATTGAAAACTCATGGTAAGCGGACCATTTCAAAGCAATGCTGGTGTTAGATAATGCGTAAGATTGTACCAGGTCATATCTGTTTTCCCGAAAACGGGAGGTAGCATTATCTAGAAATATGGGTAATGTTCTAGCGTCTAGTGAAGATGCGTTTTCAAATATTGAATCGGAGGTGATGCCGCCGTTTTCCTGATTAAAGATCCTAAAGAACCGAAAGGAAGCATCGAAACTGTATCGGGATGTTGCATCATGGTAGGAGCTATTCAGGCGAATGCGTCTGCCGCTGCTCAGTTGACGAGAGAAATCGCCTGGTGTGGTGTGCGCTCCAACAGCGATGCCAAGCCTAAGTCCTTTGCGCAGGTGCTGTTGATGATTGACGGTGATATGTTGTTCTTTTTTGCCCCCCAGATGATAATCAATATGGGAGGAACGGGTGCCTGCGGTATCAGCAAGATTGTATTGGATTGGATCAAACCGGTAATATTCATATTGTGGCATGCCAAACCGGATGGCTGAGGAGTCGGTGTTCGGCATCCACGGTTGGAATCGTGCGGTTCCTAAGCCACCGGTTCCAATGAATGAAGGTGAAAGGGATCGAGAGTTATCGAAGAAAAAATGGTGGTAAAGCACTGAATCGGGGCTATTGGAGGCCTTGGCAGTGTTGGTGAAGGAAACGAACAGTATGACAGTAATTACAGCCTCTAAAAGCTTCCAAATACCTGTGAAAGGGCGTTGGTAAAAAGCTGCGGTGTGGAGGGTCATTCCCATGGGTGTGGGTGCAAACCTACGAATAGAAATCAAAAGGCGAGTGGTAGGTGGGGTTGATAAAAGAAAGAGCCCTGAAGATTGCTCTTCAGGGCTCTTATGATTTACGGCAACGACATACTATCCCACAAGTAAATGCAGTACCATCTGCGCTGATGGGCTTAACTTCTCTGTTCGGAATGGGAAGAGGTGGACACCATCGCTAAAGTCACCATAAATGGGTTGCTGTATCTCGATTGATACAGTATGATTTGACATAAATGAAAGAAAACAAGTTGAAAATCACGGGCTCAGAAAGCTTACGAGCAATTAGTAATACTCGGCTTTGACATTACTGCCTTTACACCTGTATCCTATCAACGTAGTAGTCTTCTACGGCTCTTGTAAAGAAGTCTCATCTTGAGGCAAGTTTCGTGCTTAGATGCTTTCAGCGCTTATCTTAACCGAACGTAGCTACCCTGCGGTGCCGCTGGCGCGACAACAGGTACACTAGAGGTTCGTCCGACTCGGTCCTCTCGTACTAGAGTCAGGCCCTCTCAAACTTCTAACGCCCACAACAGATAGGGACCGAACTGTCTCACGACGTTCTGAACCCAG
>JBMTLM010000296.1:0-2955 GCA_049431185.1 Bacteroidia bacterium
AATACCTTGTGGGCAAGAACAGCCGCTGGTGTTCCTGATGGTAACACGGTACACATGATTGATATTTCTTATCCAACGGGCAACAACGGAACGGTGGTAAATGGTTTGAATGGCTGCCTATCCTATAGCCGCTCCTTGGATGGAGGACAAAACTGGGACATCCTGCGCGTGATTCCTCCAGACATTGACAGCACGACTTATAGCGGATTCAGGGCTGATGCGTATGCGATGGACGCCAAAGACAACACCGTAGCATTTGTATCCGGAAATCTCATCGATGATTGGGCCCTTTGGAAATCCACCGACAACGGATCAACTTGGACCCGTTCGGTAATTTTGGATTTCCCATTTACGAAGTATGATGATGTCACCCAAACCACCGATGTGGATGGCGATGGCGTAGCCGATACACTTTTGACCACTGATGGTGCCTATGCCATTCTGATCGACAACAATGGCATGGTACATGCCTTCGCCGGTGCGATGCTGATCTTGGATGATGATCCAGCTGCCAACCTGGG
Organism: Bacteroidia bacterium; assembly: GCA_049431185.1. Classification (GTDB taxonomy): domain Bacteria; phylum Bacteroidota; class Bacteroidia; order AKYH767-A; family OLB10; genus JALRAP01. The sequence goes on from JBMTLM010000296.1 coordinate 522, forward strand.
ACTGTTCTTGTCCACCGACGGGCTTTTGTATTGGAATGAGAGCTTTGGTTCCAACGAGCCCGTTGTGATCGCCACTGCTCCAGATATCGATTTAGATGGCGTAGCATCCTCCTTTGCCACTAATCTAGGAGGACGTTATGGCAATGATGGCATTTGTTCTATGCCAAGCGCGGCTATCGATGCTGCAGGCAACATTTACTTGAGCTATTGCCCCTTGATTGAATTGACCGATAACGCACAGCCTGACCCCAACAATTTTTCCTTCAGAAACGTGCTACTGATGGCTTCCACCGACAATGGTGCCACGTGGGGAACGCCTGCCAATATTTCCAACAGCAACTTTGATGAAGCCGTGTTTTGCGCCCTAGCCAAGAATGTTGACAATTGCGTCAGCATGATCTGGCAACAGGATGGTGCTCCCGGATACTCCGTTCCACCCAATGGACAACATGCCATCCAAAGCAATGATATCGTTTATGATTGCATCGATCCCAATCTGGTGCTCGGACTGAATGGCTCAATTGCGGATGCAGTTAAATCGGTGAATGTGTTTCCGAACCCTGCAAACGATCAACTTACCATCAGCATCCAAAACGATGGTTTCAAAGCCGGTGTGGTCGAAATCAGGAATATCATGGGGCAAGCCGTTTGGTCAAACACCCTGCTAGATGTAGCCGCCGGTGTGTTGCGTCTCGATGTGGATGTGAAAACCCTGCCCAACGGCATGTACACTGTAAGTATTGCCGATGATCAAAGTGCAAGCACGGTGAAGTTCGTTAAGAACTAATCAACGTAGCGATTAAAATCAAAAGGGCCGCTGAATCAGCGGCCCTTTTTTCATATCATATCCATCAGATGATGAACACCGGGCGGCCGATGTATTTTAAATGGTTCGCCATGCTCGGTTCCAATGATGCGTCCCATTTCATGGGCGCGATAAATGATCATATTCAAAAAAGCCTGGCTGGAGATGGGAGTCTCCGGTTCAGCCGAGTAGGGGTTGTAGAATTGGGATTTATAAGCCAACATTGACTGCATGCGCTTGTCCATGCATCCGGTGATGTCCACGATAAAGTCAGGCTTCAACTGCCAGTCTTGTATATAATGGTAAAGGGATTTGGGACGCCATGCCTCCTGCTCAAATCCGTCCAACTCGCTGTGAATCTTTCTAAGGCCCGCCAAAAAGGCTGATTCGGCTACGAGCTTTGCCGCACGACCATGATCAGGATGTCGGTCGTCTATCGTATTGGCCAACACGATTTCCGGACGGTATTTGCGAATGACCTGAATCACTTTGAGCTTGGTTTGCTCATTGATCTCAAAAAAGCCGTCAGCCAAATCGAGATTTTCTCGGGCATGAATCCCCATGATTTTACTGGCTTCCTCGCACTCCTGGTTTCTGATATCCACGCTACCTCTTGTGCCAAGTTCACCACGAGTCAAGTCAATAACACCCACCTTATGACCTAAGGAAACATGCTTGAGGATGGTTCCTGAGCATGAAATCTCCACATCATCGGGATGGGCGCCAAACGCCAGAATATCTAATTTCATAGTGATGTTTCTAACGGAAAAAAGTACAAAAGGTTATCTCTAAATTTGCCTCAGCCATTTCCACCTTATGAACCGCATCTGGAAACTCATCGCTTTGGAATTCAAGCACGAATTTAGGCAAAAAAACGCCTTGGCCGGAACGTTCATCTACGTGCTGTCTACCGTTTTCGTGACCTATTTGGCGTTCCGTAAAGTGGTGGACGTACCCACTTGGAATGCCCTGTTCTGGATCATCATGTTATTTGCCGCTGTGAACGCCGTGGCCCGCAGCTTCATGCAGGAAAGCCTGGGCGTACGCCTGCACTATTATTTCCTGGCTTCGCCGGTGGGGGTTGTTTTTGCCCGGATCCTCTATAATTCAATGCTGCTATGCTCCATCGGATTGATCAGCCTTCTCGCCTTCCAGATTTTCCTCGGTGGCGAGATCATCGATCTTCCCGGCTTTTTATTGGGATTACTCCTAGGCAGCTTTGGATTGGCATCCATCTTAACGATGACTTCCGCCATTGCCTCCAGGGCAGGAAATAGCCCCACATTGATGGCGGTGCTCAGCTTCCCCGTCTTGATCCCATTTCTCATGGTGCTGGTACGTTTCTCTAAAAATACCATCGATGGCATAGCCTGGTCTGTGAATGGTTCATACGCCTTGGTAATGGCTGCTTTGACCGGATTGGTATACGCACTCACGTATATCCTCTTTCCCTATCTTTGGAGGGATTGAAACGGATGGCAACCAACTTCCACAACAACCTGTAAAACAATAAATAGATGATCAAGAATAGTACGAAAGTTTGTTGTGCTTTATTGCTTCCCTATACCGTGGTCGCCGGATTTCTCGGAGAAGTAACAGCACTTACGATTTTAAATGAAAGTATCCGTA
>JBMTLM010000297.1:0-2931 GCA_049431185.1 Bacteroidia bacterium
TTTGTAGAAGGGGTACTGGCCTAAGCCAACAACAATTTCACCTTTTCCAGATAGGCATCCTTGATAGGCTTGCGCTCACGTTGCGAAGTCTGAGTAAAGTAATGATGCTCGGTTAAAAACCGAACCTGCACTTCATTCCACTCGCGCTCGGATGTCAAATGACCGAACTCCACCAATTCACGAAAAACCTTGTTACCTGTTTCGAAGAAATCATCACGACCCAGGTAATCCAGATCGGCATCACACAAAATCATTTCCCAATCATTTTTAGGTTGCTGAGGCACATGTGTAGCCATGATCATGCCGCACACCAACTCGATTTCGTTTTCAGTGAATCCGACGCCGGGAAGATAATCACGTGCAAAGAGACATCCGGTGGCCTCATGATCCTTAACATCCAAAATGAATCCGGAGTCGTGAAAAACGGCTGCTACGCCAATCAGCTCCAAGCCGGCATCATCAACGCCCTCTGAACGGCCAATCCGCAAGGCAGATTGTAGCACATCGCGTACATGATCGGCATTGTGATAATGCAAGCGAGGGGATAATTCTCGTTGCATCCGGGCCATCATATAATCATGGGCATTTTGAAAGCGCGGCGACATGGGATTGTTTACTCAGTCAAGTTACTAAATTACGGAAAAAAGAGGTTGCCTCAAAAAATATACATCAATTTTCATCCTGCTGCATCTGCATCACATCCCGCACGAGATCGGGCTCAAAACCATGACTGATACCCGCACGCATGAGGGCTTGTTTCGACTTAAAATCATCCTTGCCGCCCAAAGATTTTCGCTTGATTGCCAACAATTTCTCCAAAGTGGCCAAGTATTCCGTATCATTTATTTGCTCTAATGCCTTTCGAATACATGCTTCAGAAACACCATGCTTTTTCAATCCCATTCGAATCTTAATGCGGCCCCATCGTTTGATGCGGTGCTTGCCTCGTGCATAGACTTCTGCAAATCGTCCTTCATTCACAAAACCCTCCGAAATCAAGGCCGTGAGCCCTTGCTCCACCTCATCCTTATTCATACCTAAAGCATACAATTTATCACGCACTTCCTGCTGACTGCGCTCTTGATAAGCACAATAGGAACGCAATTTTTCCAATGCCGTAAAAAGGGTATATACAACGGTTTTGGGCGATTTGGGCATGGTGCGAATTTAATATGTATTCCAAAAGATTATATATGGGACAGGAATCAAAATAGATTTTCATGAGATTGATTGGGGCCATTAAACGCAGTTGTTGATCTCAAAAAAGATCGCAAAATCACCATTACGCGTTAATTCAATTATTTTCGCCTCCTAATGACTGCAGCAAAGCCGATTATTTCGCCCGGTGCCCGGCACATGCTACTGGCCACCTTTTACTTCGCCTTGATGAATATCTTCATCAAAGCGGTAAGTCACCTCCCTACCATGGAGGTGGTATTTTTCAGATGTGGTATTTCCTTGTTGATATGCTTATGGTACTTGCGAAGCGAAGGTGTTGATTGGAAAGGCACCAACCGAAAACTGTTATTGCTCCGTGGCGTATTCGGAACGGCTTCACTGGTCGCATATGTTGCTACGATTTCACATCTTTCGCTGGGCACAGCCGTCACCATTCAATACCTCTCTCCCATCTTCACTACCCTATTGGCCGTTTACGTTTTGAATGAAAAAGTGAGACCCGCACAATGGTTGTTCTTTCTGTTATCCTTCACTGGCGTTCTCATCATACAAGGGGTGAGCAGCGAGGCGGAGAACTTCTATATCCTCATCGGCATCCTATCTGCGCTCGGCTCGGCCTTTGCCTATATCACCATCCGAACCATCAAAGACAAGGAACATCCATTGGTAGTGGTTTTTCACTTTCAATTGCTAGGGACCCTAACCGGTCTGTTTTTCACCGCACCGGTTTTTGTGATGCCAACGGGTTGGGATTGGCTGAACCTGATCTTGGTGGGCATATTCACCCAACTCGGGCAAGTGAACATGACCAAGTCACTACAAATGGAAAAGGTGGCAGGAGTATCCATCTTGAATTACATCGGCGTGGTATATGCCACCCTGGCCGGTTATTTCCTTTTTGATGAACATTATGCTTGGAGCACCATCATGGGAATGGCATTGGTAGTGGCGGGCGTGGTGTTCAGTATGCTGTCCTATCCTAAAAAAGAAAAGTCCGCATCAAATTGATACGGACTTTTTATCATTGATTAAATACTGAATCAGTGGCCATCATGACCCGTGTGGGCATGACCATGGGCAATCTCTTCAGCAGAGGCCTCACGAACTTCAATCACTTCACCTGAAAAGTGCAAATGGTGACCTGCTAGTGGGTGGTTGAAATCCATTTTCACGTTTTCGGCAGTCACTGCCATGACACGACCATCCAAACGATTACCTTGGCTATCGCTCATAGGAACCATGTTGCCTACACGAAGAAGCTCCATGTCGATTACACCTTCCACCTTGAAAATATCGATGGGCAGTTCAACCAACGCTTCAGGATCGAGTGGTCCGTAACCGTTTTCAGGATCAATACTGAAAGCGAAAGCGTCGCCTACGATTTTCCCAAACAGGTTTTCTTCGAATGCAGGAATCAGTCCTCCTGATCCAAACAAGAATGTCAGTGGACGCGTAGCATCTGCGGTTTCAATGTGTTGCTTTTCGGCGCCGTCGGTGTTGGCTTCTAGTCGGTAAGTAACGGACACGACTTTTTGTGGTTCAATTTTCATTTCGGTGGGTTTTTAAGGTTCGAATTGATGCATGGCCGGCCTCACCGATAATGGAGCAGGAAAGCACCTTGGTTATTGGGTAAAGATACCTAATTTACGATTTATAGAGTAAAAAAAGCCAAAAAAAGCCCCTTATAGCGCGCTATTAAACAAGGCGGTTTGCTCTATAAGCTTCCTCATGGAAGGCTCTTTCAAGCCCTTG
>JBMTLM010000298.1:0-2928 GCA_049431185.1 Bacteroidia bacterium
CGACCACCGTTACCGCACATGCTGCCTTCAAAACCATCACTATTGTAATAAACCATCCTCAATCCCTGATCATCTTTTTTTAGAACGATGACCCCGTCTGCTCCTACACCAGCTCTACGATCGCACAACCGCTTGACCTGGTCAGCATTGATGAAGGTCAATCGACGATCTCGACCATCCAAGACAACAAAGTCGTTCAAAGCGCCATGAAATTTGAAAAAAGGTATTTCCATAAATGTAAAGCTCTGAAAACCAGCGATTACAGATTGAGTGTTGGTTGATAATGAATCACAAATATAACCTTTGCCTATTTGCGGTGGTGGGTCTTTACGGGTACATTATTAACCAATGCCCATCATATTTGTCTTCATATTACGTTCATCAAGCATTTGATAGTTTCGCATTGTTAAATTCAAAATTCGTCGTATTGAGCGCATTTTTACATCACCAATTTCAATAGATATGTTAACGCGATTCAAACAGCTCATTTTGTTCTCTTCTGCAGCCTTATTGGCTGGCTTCTCCGGTGCCGCTATTTATTCCGGTTTCTTTGGAATGAAAACGCCTACGGGGAAGGATCTTTTAAAATCCGATACACCGGCACGATTTACGGCCGTTGCGGACGGCTCCATTCAAGCGATGCCTGAGGGCTTTGTGGCAGCCTCTGACGCCACCATACCCGCGGTCGTGCACGTCAAGACCACCTACTCCGTGAACTCGGGCGGTGGATACGTGAATCCCTTTCAGGATTTCTTCTGGGGGAATCGCGGTTACAACAATCCGCAGCCCGCAAGAAGCGCAGGTTCCGGCGTAATCATTACGGACGACGGTTTCATAGTCACCAACAACCACGTAGTCGAAAATTCTGACAAGGTGGAGGTGACTTTGCATGATAAGCGCACCTTGCAAGCCAAAGTCATCGGCACAGATCCTTCCACAGACTTGGCTTTGTTGAAAATTGAAGATAAAGGGTTGCCTTACCTTCCTTATGGTAATTCCGATGATGTGAAAGTGGGCGAATGGGTTTTGGCGGTGGGTAATCCTTTCAACCTGACCTCCACCGTTACGGCCGGTATCGTGAGCGCCAAGGCACGCAACATATCGATTCTCCCTGATCAGCAGTTTCCCATTGAGTCTTTTATCCAAACGGATGCTGCTGTGAATCCAGGTAACAGCGGTGGCGCATTAGTCGACACTGAGGGAAGTTTGATTGGCATCAATACAGCCATCGCTTCCAGTACGGGATCTTATTCAGGATATTCGTTTGCCATCCCGGTGAACATCGTTCGTAAAGTGGTTAGTGATTTGATTGAGTATGGCAAAGTGCAGCGTGCATTCATTGGCGTGAGCATTCGAGATATCGATTCAAAATTGGCTGAGGAAAAAGGATTCAAGAAATTGAATGGTGTGTACGTAGCTGGCTTGACAGATGGAGGAGCCGCTGAATCAGCCGGTATGGAGGAGGGCGACATCATTACGATGGTCGGTGGCGTTTCGGTGAACTCCTCTCCCGAATTACAGGAGCAAGTCAGCAAATTCCGTCCTGGTGATAAAGTGGAGGTCACCATCAACCGCGGTGGATCCATCAAGAAGCTGATGGTTACTTTACGCAACAAGGATGGCGATACCAAGATTCTGAAGGAAGAGTCGGTTAGCAGCCACTTAGGGGCTTCCTTTGAACCCTTATCAAAAGAGGAGGGAACCAGATTAGGTATTCGCAACGGCGTTAAGATCACTAAACTGGATGCGGGTAAAATGCGCAACGCCGGGATACGTGAAGGCTTCATCATTCAAAGCATCGACAATCGTCCTGTGGCCACGCCCAGCGATATCATCAATATTCTGAACAGCAAAAAGGGCGGTGTGCTCATCGAAGGGATTTATCCCAACGGCACCCGTGCCTACTACGGATTTGGGTTATAAGTTTTCATTGTGTTATGTGTTAGGTTGAAGGGCCCGGTGATTTACCGGGCCTTTCTTTTTAAACCCCAATCCACCCGCCTCCATGTAGTATAATCACCTGAAAATCAAGACTCTTAACTGGTCCATGAAATCTTTCTTTTTGGTATCTTTGCAGTCCGTTTTCTTAACAACATCTTAACCATGTCAACTGAATTGATGAACGAAACCCCCACCCGTTCCACTTACGAGTCCGGTCTTGGCGATTGGGTCAAGCAGGAAAAAGCAGCCATCGAATTGATCAAGATCATGGGCACCTTGTGGTATGACCGATCTGTGGAGCTGATCATGTTCCGCAACCAACTGGTAGACCGCAGTGCCAGCCAGATTTTGGCGCTGATGCAATACGCCAAGGAAATGGTCAAGAAGCCCATCTCCATTTTTGATGCGTTGATGATCGCTGAAGAATTGGTAAAAGTGCACTTGGCACCATCCCGCATAGATTTGGGTCGCTTGACCTCAGAGTGGATCAATGAGAAAAACCATTACAACGGGTCTGCATCGTCATTCATCGGTGATAAACTGCGTGATTATATCGGTGAGGAGAAACGAAAAATCGTCCCCAAAGACGTGGTCTTGTATGGCTTTGGTCGTATCGGCCGTATTTTGGCCCGCGAATTGGTGGCTCAGGCGGGAAAGGGAGAACAATTACGTTTGCGTGCCATCGTAACCCGGGACAAATCCGATGAGGACTTGATCAAGCGTGCGGAATTGCTGCGCAATGATTCCGTACACGGATCCTTTCTGGGAACCATTGTGGAAGATGTGGCCAACAGGACCCTGATCATCAACGGCCATACCGTACACATGATTTCTGCCAAATCACCTGACGAAATCGATTACACCGCTTATGGCATCAACGATGCATTATTGATTGATAATACGGGAGTGTATCGTGATCGTGCAGGCTTGAGTCGTCACCTTTACACCAAAGGAATCAGCAACGTATTACTAACGGCCCCCCGAAAA
>JBMTLM010000299.1:0-2904 GCA_049431185.1 Bacteroidia bacterium
GCAGTGCCCATCAAACGGTTGCCAGAGGCGATGCCAATGGTGCAAGGATCTCCGTAACAAAAGGTCCATGTGTTGATCAGTGGACGGGTGCGCACTTCGTAACTTTTGCCAGCTTCCAAAATATTAAGTGGAGCTTTCAACTGACCGGGCTGCGTTACATAGTAAATGACATTGGTAGGGTCACTCAAATCTGTGAACTCCATGTCATAACTAACAGGGTACAAGTATTCCAATACCAAGCCAGCAGGAACGGAGTCGTTCAAATTGAGGTTGGTTTTACCGCAATAGAATTGACCTACACCTTTAGGTTTGCGAACGCCACGGATTACTAAAGATTCAGAGGTGGAGGTACACACACCCGTGATGGTGGAGGAGTAGTAAACGGTCATAGTATCCAATTGAGGGGCGCCTCCAACTAGATTGAAGGTTTTAGAAAACAAGGTGCCATTGATACCATTGTTCCACTGATAGGAGTCATAGCCCGATTCAGCTTGTAATTCAACCGTCTCGTCTTTGCACACCCATATGTCCGTCAAAGGTGTAATCGTAGGCTGGGCTTTTACATTGTACTGCCTGGATTTTGTAATCGTTCTGACACGATTGGAATTACCAACAATACCAGTCACGGTAACGGTGTAGGTTCCGGAGGTGTTGATGTTAATAGATGGGGTAGTAGCACCTGTGCTCCACAAGTAGGATGTTGGATTAAAGGAGTTACCTGCAATGCTGATGTACAGATTGGTGATGTTGCAAACGTCAGCTACTTCTGGCATCAGTTTTACGTCATTCTGATTTTGAGCGACCACCGAGTGCGCAAACAAAACAGAAGCCACAATGGAGAATAGTGTTTTTTTCATGTTGGGTAATGATTAGGGTACGAATTTAATTAATTGTAAATAAAGGGCATACACATAGGCAAATATTTTTTGGCCAATTGCACATATTCAAGCTTTTTGAATTTAAAATCAATCAGATACGATTTTGATATTTGGGTGAATGATTAAAATTTTATGGTAAAATCCACATAGGGAACCCCCAATAGCAGTGCGGATGCAATTTGAGCATTATTGATAAAACCCAAGTCGACAGCGATTTTTTCACCAAAAAACCTAAAGCCGTAACTATAAACAGCATTGATGGTGCCATTGTTTGCCAAAAGCCAGTTTTCGGTGACAAAGGCCGTCCTTCTTGAGATTCTCGATAATGCGCACGCGGTAATGATGGGTTCGCTGGAAAATTCAGCTCCTACAAAAGCCAGTCCTGCACCTAGGGTGATGTTTCGGTTGCTGTCGCCGTAGGTTCCCATCGCATATGTAATTCCAGCCCCCTCGCGTTCGTCATCAGAAAAAATCCGTGGGGCATTGACATAAAAAACACCCATGCCATAATGAAACTTGTCTGAGGCCTTGAAACTTAACTTTGGCGTCACAAAAAAAATGGGTGCAAAGTCATTGTTGGAAACCATAGAGCCGAACAGGCTTAAGATTTCCAGGCCTCCACCGATGGAAAAATTATCTGTAACACCCACGTTGAATGAATTAAAAATCAGATAAGCGTTTTGATAATATCCCTCTCCCTTTTCCAAATTGATTGCGGAGGGAGCAAAGAAATACCGGGTGGCATGCGGATTTTTAAACCAATAAACGCCACCTCTGAATGCGGATGCGGGCATTTCCTCTATATTCAGGATGTTTGCAAAAGGAATTTCCACTTTTGGAATTTGTTTGGATCCCAAAACAAAATGAACGGAGTCGTGGTGAAGGTAATGCCCTATCATCTCCAACCCATCTTTCAACTCCACACGGTATATTTTCAGCGTATCATACTCTTTTTTAAACAGCTCGACATCTTGTGCAAACACACCCTTAGACATGCATAGGAAAAGGATCAGTGATAGAGATAATCGTGGCATGGATTGCTTTTTTTTAAGTATTCTCACGCCAAATTCAATATTGTTTCGGTCATTACTGGTGACATATGTCACCTTTATCAACAACATGACCTATTTTAACCGATTTTGGATATTTTTGTCAAAAACCCATTGACATGAGAAAAAACATACTCCTACTGCTATCCTGTTTCATGCTATTCCAAAATGCCGCATGGTCGCAATGTGCTGAAACACCTGTTGAGCGCGTATTGCTCATGGGTGATAGTTGGGCCGCCATGATGGGCACTGATAATTCCATTAACACGGCCTTCACGCGCTGGGGGCATTCTAATTTCAAGTTTTACACGAATGCCGTTTTGTCGGAGAACGGCACCGAGACCGTGGATTTTATTCAGCCTTCCCGCTTGAACGAAATTCAAACCCAATTGCTGGCGAAACCAACCATTGATTTCGTCCATGTGAGCTTGGGGGGCAACGACGTCCTTGGACAATGGAACAAAAATTGGTCGCAGGCCAAAACGGATTCCTTGTTGGATTCGGTGAGCGCGCGCTTGATTTACATTTTTGATTTCATTAAGAGTGTTAGGCCGGGTATTCGCATCCTGTGGAGCGGATATGCTTACCCCAATTTCGGTGAAATCATCGGTGATCAGGCTCCATTCCAAAGCTCCCATCCTTTTTATGGCACATGGAACGGCATGGGTCAGCCCAATTTTTCTGAAATCAATGGGATTTTGAATTACTACAGCACCGAAATGGCGGCAGTAGCTGCTAGTGATCCGCAAATCGATTTCGTGAACGCAACGGGTTTGATCCAGCATGTGTTTGGCCAGGCTACTCCCCTTACCATTCCTCCGAATGCCTCTTATCCCGCATTCACGGCGCCCCTGCCTTTGGGTTATCCGGATTACCCTTCACCCAAAAACGCGATGAGGAATTATGTGATCTTCAAAGACTGTTTCCACCTTTCGCCCGCATCTTTTGATGAGTTTGTAGGATATCATACCCGTAAA
>JBMTLM010000300.1:0-2867 GCA_049431185.1 Bacteroidia bacterium
AAACGCGGCCACACTGGCTGCAGAGGTAGGTTTCATTCCGATGACCGAAGCCGAATACGCAGCGGAATTGCAGAAGTTCGAGCAGTTCATCAAAGAGCATACGCCTGCCCAAAAATGATTTTAACACTAAATTTGGCCTTGTCATAAGTTCAGTGATCCGGATTCGCCTCCGGATCACTTGTCATTTACAAATATGCTCACCAAAAAAACAAGAGAAAAACTCATCGAAATGGTCTTGGCGGCCTGCGCCTTGTTGACCATTTTCACCACACTCGGCATCCTGTATGTGCTGACCAGTGAAGCCTATGCCTTTTTCTCCGAGGTGAGCATCATCGATTTTCTAACCGACACCCAATGGACACCGTTGTTTGCCGATAAGCATTTCGGCATTTTACCGCTGCTATCCGGAACCCTACTCACCTCCTTTATTGCCATCATGGTGGCCTTGCCGACCGGACTGGTCATTGCCATCTACCTCAACGAATATGCATCCAAGCGGTTCAAGATGGTGATCAAACCGATATTGGAAATCCTCGCTTCCGTTCCTACGGTGGTTTACGGTTTCTTTGCCCTTACGGTGGTGACACCTTTCTTTCAAATGATTTACCCGGAGATGTCGGGGTTCAATTCCCTGTCAGCGGGGTTTGTGATGGGAATCATGATCATCCCCTATGTATCCTCATTGAGTGACGATGCGATTTCAGCGGTGCCCCGTTACATCAGGGAGGGTTCGTTGGCGTTGGGCGCTAACCGGCTTCAGACCGCCATCAAGGTCATTCTTCCTTCGGCTTCCTCAGGCATCATTGTTTCCGCCATCCTGGCTATATCGCGCGCCATCGGTGAAACCATGATCGTGGCCATTGCAGCTGGACAACAGCCTCGACTTACGGCTAATCCATTTGTACCGATTGAAACCATCACCACCTACATCGTGAAAGTGAGCCTAGGTGATGTGGCTCACAACTCACTCGAGTACCGAACCATTTTCGCCGCCGGTATCACCTTGTTCGTGTTCACCTTTGCCTTGAACAACATCAGTTATTACCTGAATAAAAAACTGGAGAAGAAATATGTCTGAGCGTTCCATCAAAATCTCCCGTTTCAAAGACAAATCGTTCCGTTACCTCGGACTTTTCTGCACCTTCTTCGGATTGGCGATGTTGGCCATATTCATATCCGGCATTTTAGCCGACGGATTGGGCCGCATCAGCTGGGACTTCATCACCTCCTATCCTTCACGCATTGCCTCTCGGGCAGGTATCTTATCCGCATTGGCGGGAACTCTTTGGATCATTGTCATCACCGCCATGGCGGCCATCCCGATCGGCATTGGTGCGGCCATTTACTTGGAAGAATTTTCAAGGAAGTCGAGGCTGAGCCATATCATAGAACTCAACATTACCAACCTGGCTGGGGTTCCATCGGTGATTTACGGATTATTAGGATTGGAGATTTTCGGACGTGTTTTCGGATTGGGTGGCAGTATCCTGGCCGGCAGTCTCACACTGGCACTGCTCATCCTACCCATCATCATCGTGGCCACGCGTGAAGCCATCAAGGCTGTTCCTAAATCATTAAGAGAAGCCTCCTATGCATTAGGAGCCAGTCAGTGGCAAACGGTTAAAAAGACCGTACTGCCTGCTGCAGGCAGCGGTATCATCACCGGCATCATCATTGCGTTGTCGCGCGCCATCGGAGAGGCAGCTCCGCTCATCGTGGTAGGTGCTTTGGCCTATGTGCCATTCATACCCGACTCCCCCACTTCGGAATTCACCGTGTTGCCGATTCAAATTTTCAATTGGGTATCCAGACCACAGGAAGCGTTTTTGGTGAATGCCTCTGCAGGCATCATCATCCTGTTGGGAATAACCTTCATGTTAAATGCATTTGCCGTTTGGTTGCGGATTAAACGGACGGTTCGGTACTAAAAGCGTTGATTATTTCTCCAAACGATATCCAACACCCCGCACGGTGGTGATGAATTCCTCATGGAGCTTTTTACGGATCATGCGAATGTGCACATCCAACGAACGGGAATCCTTCGCCTTATACTTGGGTCCCCAAATGCTCGAAAGTATTTCATCGCGTTTAAAAACCTTTCGGGGATTGGTGGCGAGCAGTAACAGCAATTCAAATTCCTTTTTCGGAAAAGTGATTTTCTCGGAGCCCAGATACACTACATAGGCCGCCTTATCAATGACCAATGCCAATGAATCGGCGATGCGTGTAGAACGAGGATCGGTATCCTCCTCCAAAACCATTATGTTGAGTCCCTTGAGCTCCATTTCAAGATACGAAAATAGTTTCGCATCTTTAAGATGAAGTTGTGTTAGGGTTAATTTGAAGTTAACAATCGGAAAAGATACAGCGGTTTAGTGAGCCGGCACCAGCATTCTTCCCACGCGACTACCTTCAGCCGAACGGAGTTGAACCAGATATAACCCTGGTGCCCAATTCAAGCCTATGAAACAACCGTTGCGCAATACCTCCGCTGAAATGTCTTGGTTCAGTGCTAAACGACCGGAGAGATCAATCACCTGTACATTACACGGAGCTGAAAAGTCCAACGATCCAAAGTGCAACACCCCGTTTACATAATACGGATTGAACGGAATGGATGATGTTGCATCCAACACGGAAGGCATGGAGCTGAACAGCGAATCGGGATCACCGCAAATGGTTTTAGACCCTATGGAGTTGTAACGCATGGACGCTGGAATGGCATTGGCGGTGGAAGTGAAAGGAAGTCCGATTCCCGGCCACGGCATATTGCCCCAATAAACTGGGGCTTGGGAAAGAAACAAGGATGTGTCCGTTAAAGAGGTCGTACCAGCAGGCGTTACGTTGCCTTGTACACGGTTGGAGGC
>JBMTLM010000301.1:0-2846 GCA_049431185.1 Bacteroidia bacterium
GATCGATTTCAATTGCTCACCTGCGATTTTGATCCGGCACATCAACGGTTGATTAGTCGGGAGGAATTCCTAACCGCTCTCGATCAAATAGAACCAAGCCCTGTGAGCAGGACGGTTTCCGAAGTGTTGTCCCGCCAGCAAAGTGTTTTGGAATCAGCCGGGCAGGTCAACAAGTTGGCCATTCAAGTATCCGATTTCCAAAAATCCACCACCAATTTGGTGGATATCAAATCTGATTCGACTTTGAGCGTGCTGCTGGTACCTATCGGCTCCGCTGATGCCGATAATATTTCCATCGATTCCTGCTGGCTCGCCTCTCCTGTGGTTCAGGCGGGACAAGCTGTTGAGGTAACCGTTCGTATCCGAAACCATGGTACGGCCGATGTATCCTCCATTCCTGTGAAATTCATGGCCAATGGTTCACCTAAATCTGCCACGAGTGTGGATGTAACAGCCAATGGTTTTAAAGATGTTGCCATAACCTTTACGCCTTCCGACACGGGTTGGTATCAATGCATGGTTTCATTGGAGGATAATGCCGTTTTATTCGACGACCAATATTATTTTTCATTGTACGTTGAGTCCTCGGTATCGATCGTTAGCATCAATGGTCCTTCCGCCGGCCCTTTTTTCAAATCATTGTTTCCCGCAGGCGGATATTTCAAATTGGTTGAATTCGGCGATAAACAGGTCGACTACGGTACCTTGGCCAATGCGAGGGTGGTTTTACTGAACGAGGTCCGCCAACCTACTTCTGGATTGGTATCGGAGTTGAAAAAGTTCGCTGATCGTGGAGGTGTTACCATCATCATTCCCGATTCCTTATCCGACCTGAATGCATATGCAAGCCTCTCCTCTGCACTGGGTATCGGTACATTGGGTGCAGCCCGTTCCCTAACCGACAAGGTGGATCGATTGCAAACCGAAGATGCCGTCTTTGCCGGCGTATTCACTTCCAAAAACGGTATTTCAGCCACCACTGATTTGCCCGTGGTGAACCGCTTTTATCCGCAAATTGGAGGTGTACCGGAGGTGTTGCTGCGATTGAGGTCGGGAGATGCTTTCCTGAACCGCTATCGGGGTGTTTCAGGACAGACATACTTATTGGGTGCCTCACTCAGCGGAAACATGTCGGGTTTAGCACGACATGCGATATTTGTTCCTGTATTTTACCGGATGGCACTGCTGGCCACCAACCCTCAGGCCCTGGCTTTATCCATAGGCACGGATCCTAAATTAGAGCTCCCTTCGGGCGGATATTCTGGCGATCGCACTTTCAAAATCAAAGGTGGAAGTCAGGGGCTTGAATACATTCCCTCGCAGCGGTTGGCCGGATCATCGGTCGTCATCGGCTTCGGTAACACCATTCGTGAAGCTGGCGCTTACCAATTGACCCTGGATGGGGCAGTCGCCTCTGCTCCTGCGTTCAATTATAACCGAGCCGAGTCCTTGATGTCATTCAACAATGCCGAGATGCTACAGCAACAAGTGGATGAGGCTCGTTTGAAACACTTCAAGGTGGATGCCACCTTCGGGGCAAAAGCCATGGCAGGCAACGTTCATTCCACGGGCATTCCGCTCTGGAAGTATTGCATCATACTGGTACTGGTGTTGCTCGCCATAGAAGTCATGCTTATTAAATTCTGGAAAACATGAGGATCTTATTGCGTAATGTTCGGATCATTGAATCAGATGAAAAGTCATCAAACACCGATATCCTGATTGTTGATGGTGTGATCGATACCATTGCAAAAGATATCAAAGACGATCAAGCCAAGGTTTTTGAATGGGAAGGCGCATGCGTTTCTCCAGGATGGTTCGACCTGCGCGCCAATTTTCGCGACCCCGGGGATGAACACAAGGAAACCATCGCCACAGGTTTGGCAGCGGCAGCCAACGGCGGTTTCACTGACGTGCTGTTGATGCCATCCACCAATCCCCCGATACAATCCAAGGCGGATATCGAATATGTAAAGTCCAAAGCCCAAGGACATGCCGTGAATCTGCACCCCAGCGGATGCCTTTCAGTGGATCGTGCCGGTAAGGATATTTGTGAGATGTATGATATGAAGTCCGTAGGCGCAGTGGCATTCTCCGACGATAAACGACCCATCTCTGATGCAGGATTGATGTTAAGGTCCTTGCAATACGCCACCAACATCAATTCATTGGTGATGACCTATAGCGAAGAAGTCGGCATTGCGGGCAAAGGTGTGGTGAATGAAGGCGTTCCCGCTACCGAAAGCGGCCTACGGTCCACCCCGACATTTGCCGAAGAGCTCATGGTGGCTAGGGACATTGAAATTTGCAAATACGCAGACTCCAGGCTGCATTTCGGTACGATTTCCACCAAGGGATCCATAGATCGTATTCGTTCTGCTAAACAGCTTGGTGTGAAAGTTACTGTGGATGTTTGTGCGCACCAATTGTTGTTGGACGATTCAGTCATCACTGGATACGATACCAACTTCAAAGTGAAGCCTCCCTTGCGGTCAAAACAGGATGTGGAGGCCTTGAAGGCCGCTTTGCTGGATGGCACCATCGATGCCGTATGCTCCGACCATAGTCCGCAAGATGAAGAAACCAAAATGGTAGAGTTTGATTTTGCCTCATTTGGCATCTCTGGGATTGAAACCGCCTTCTCCGTTTTGCGAACCGCTTGTCCTGACCTGCCACTGGAAAGGCTCACCTATCTTTTGGGTAATGGCCCCCGTGCCGTTTTGGGTATGGAAAAGGTACACGTCAAGACGGGACAAAAGGCCTGCCTAACGATTTTTCATCCCGACATGGATTGCATACCTACCAAGGATAACAGGTCCTCCATCTCCTTCAATAATCCGTTTTTC
>JBMTLM010000302.1:0-2844 GCA_049431185.1 Bacteroidia bacterium
GCAGGTAAAGACGTTTGCCCAACGAGCCGCCTGGATGAAACCGTGCAAAATCCGTTTCCGAAAACCCTTTGCAATCGAGTAAACAAACCGCCAATGCGTCGCCCAATGCCATTTGAGCAGTGGTGCTGCTGGTAGGCGCCAAGTTGTTTGGGCATGCTTCGCGTTCAACGGTAGTATTTAAAACATAGTCTGATTGCAACGCCAAAAAAGAGGATAAATCTCCGACCATTCCAATCAACTTGTTCGCTCCTGCTTTTATTAGAGGAACTAACAATTTGATTTCAGGAGTGTTACCGCTCTTGGAAATACAAATCACCACATCGTTTTTTTGTATTATTCCGAGGTCGCCATGGATGGCATCAGCGGCATGCATGAAAACCGCAGGAGTGCCAGTGGAGTTCATGGTGGCCACAATTTTTTGGGCTACCACTGCACTTTTTCCCACACCCGTGATAATGACACGTCCGTTGGAAAAATGTATTAATTTTACGATGTCCACAAATTGATCATCGATAAAAGCTTTCAGCGCGCTTACCGCAACCGCTTCCGTTTCCAATGTGCTCAAAGCCCTTTCGATTATTTCCCGGTTCGATTTCAAATTAATTTCAATTGGGTTTGGTTCTATTCAATTTGTTATTTATATCTTTATACTACAAAAATAGGAAAATAGATTACTTGTACGATGAGCATGATTGTTGAGGAGAGTACGCTGTTGGAAGGCCTGCAGCGTTTTTTTGGCTATGAATCCTTCAAGGGGGAGCAAGAAGCGATTATTAAGAACGTATTGGAAGGCCATGACACCTTCGTGATCATGCCCACCGGTGGTGGGAAATCCATGTGCTATCAGTTGCCTGCGCTCTTGAGCGAGGGTACCGCCATCGTGATTTCCCCATTGATCGCCCTGATGAAAAACCAGGTGGATTCAATCCGCGGGTTCGGTTCCGATGAAGGAGTGGCCCACTTCCTGAATTCATCATTGACCAAAGGGGAGATACAACAGGTCAAGAAAGACATACTGCAGCGAAAAACCAAGCTCCTCTATGTGGCCCCCGAATCGCTTACAAAAGAGGAGAATGTTGCATTCCTCAAAGAGATTAAAATTTCCTTCTTTGCAATTGACGAGGCGCACTGCATTTCAGAATGGGGACATGACTTCCGACCTGAATATCGCCGGTTGCGTCCCATCATGGAGCAGATCGGTAAGGTGCCGATTATCGCATTGACCGCTACCGCTACCGAAAAGGTTCAAATGGACATCCAGAAGAACCTCAATATGCAAAAGGCTTCCGTTTTCAAATCATCCTTTAATCGTGCCAATCTTTATTACGAGATTCGTCCGAAAGTGGATGTTATGCGGGAAATCATCAAGTACATCCGCCAGCACCAAGGTAAATCAGGCATTGTTTACTGCCTCAGCCGTAAAAAGGTAGAGGAAGTTGCACAAACACTCACCGTAAACGGCATCAAGGCGCTGCCTTACCATGCGGGATTGGATGCGGCTCAACGTGCCCGTCACCAGGACATGTTCCTGATGGAGGAGGCCGATGTAATTGTTGCCACCATCGCATTCGGCATGGGTATCGATAAACCCGATGTGCGATTTGTGATTCACCACGACATTCCTAAAAGCCTTGAAGGCTATTACCAGGAAACCGGCAGGTCCGGGCGCGATGGCCGTGAAGGTCGCTGCATTGCCTTCTATAGTTACAAGGACATCGAGAAGTTGGAGAAATTCATGAAAGGCAAGCCTGTGGCCGAACAGGAAATCGGCAAACAACTCCTGATTGAAACCGTTGGATATGCCGAAACTTCCGTATGCCGACGCAAAGTATTGTTACATTATTTCGGAGAGGACTACGAAGAAGGCAACTGCCAGAGCTGTGACAATTGCCTGCATCCCAAGACAAAAGTGGAGGCGCAAGACGAAGTACAACTGTTGTTGGAAACCGTTTTGGCCATTAAGGAAAAGTTTGCCTCCGAACACGTAGTGAACATTCTTCTTGGCAAGGAAGACCCCACCGTGAAGTCCTATCAACATTCTAAACTGGAAGTTTTCGGCGAAGGTGCAGATAAAGACCAACGTTTTTGGACATCCCTGGTAAGGCAAGCCGTACTATCCGGTTTGCTCGTTAAGGATATCGACCATTACGGTTTACTCAAAGTGACACCGGAAGGCAAAGCCTTCCTCAATAATCCTCAAACGTTCCACGTCACATTGGATCACGAGTTCAACCAAACGGATGGTGATGACGATGATGAGCCGGTTAGCGGCGGTGGTAGCGGAAGCGCAGCTGATGCCGAACTGTTCGCGATGCTGAAAGACCTTTGCAAAAAGGTTGCGAAGCAGAAAAACGTACCGCCTTTCGTGGTTTTTCAAGAGACTTCGTTGGAAGAGATGGCGATCCAATACCCCATCACCCTCGATGAACTCAAAAACATCAGTGGTGTCGGTCCAGGCAAGGCCCAGAAATTCGGCAAGCCGTTTGTTGATTTGATTTCCAAATACGTTGAGGAGAATGAAATCGACCGGCCGCAAGACCTCGTGGTGAAGTCGGTGGTGAATAAAAGCGGACTGAAGGTTTACATCATTCAAAACATCGATCGTAAAATCTCGTTGGAGGATTTGGCTGAAGCCAAAGGAATCACCGTGTCTGACATCATTTCCGAAATTGAAAGCATCGTCTCCTCCGGAACGCGTATCGATATCAATTATTACATCAACGAGGTATTGGATGAGGATCGACAAGATGAAGTGTACGATTACTTCCGCACGGCTGAAACCGATAGCGTAGAAGATGCATTGGATGCATTAGGCGCTGAAGACTATACCGAGGAAGAGATCCG
>JBMTLM010000303.1:0-2843 GCA_049431185.1 Bacteroidia bacterium
CAAAAGGTGTGTGAACCCTTGTCTGGGTACTTTTCTGAATCAGCGCTCATCCGATACCGCGTCCGTGTAGAAGCCGCTTACCTTTTGGCTTTATCGAACGCAGGCATCAGCGGCTTTCCCGCACTTTCTGCCGAGGCCAGATCGGCTTTGCAAGCCATGGCGGATGATACAGCAACCATCGCTTCGGATCGCGTGAAGGCCATTGAAGCCACCACCAACCACGATGTGAAGGCGGTTGAGTATTATTTGAAGGAGGAGTTGGGAGACTTGTTGGGCAACGCTTCCGAATACATTCATTTCGGACTAACATCCCAGGACATCAACAATACCGCCATTCCCATGATGATGCGTGATGCCATCCATCAAGTGATGGTGCCTGCATTGGAAGCAGTCTTGCAGCAGCTTATTGCAAGCGCCGAATCATGGAGACACATTGCCATGCTGTCCCGTACACATGGTCAGCCGGCCTCACCCACCACATTGGGAAAAGAGTTTGCGGTTTTTTGTGAGCGGATCATCCAACAGCAAAAGCTCCTACAAACCATACCATGGTCGGCCAAGTTCGGCGGCGCCACCGGCAACTTCAATGCTCATCAGGTGGCCTATCCCAACCATGATTGGGCTTCATTTGGCAATCGCTTTGTAGCTTCTTTGGGTTTGCAACGCTCCACCATCACCACCCAAATCGAACATTACGATAACATGTCGGCCCTCTGCGATAATTGGAGACGCATCAATACCATCCTGGTGGATTTGAGTAGGGATGTATGGACGTACGTATCGCTCGGTTACTTCACCCAGTCGGTGAAAAAAGGGGAGGTCGGATCCTCTGCGATGCCACATAAGGTGAATCCCATCGATTTCGAAAATGCCGAAGGCAACCTAGGTATGGCGAATGCTGTTTTTCATTTTCTGTCTGAAAAACTACCGGTATCTCGATTACAGCGAGACCTCACAGACTCTACCGTTTTACGCAATGTGGGTGTGCCTTTCGCTCATACACTGATTGCTTTGCGATCCTTATCCAAAGGTCTCAACAAAATCCAAGTCAATCCTCAAGCCATTGCATCCGATCTTGAAAACAACTGGGCCGTAGTGGCGGAGGCGGTTCAAACCATTCTACGTCGTGAAGGATATCCCAAACCTTACGAAGCACTCAAGGAGCTAACCCGTAACGGAGGCGACAGCATCACGCGTGCAACGATGCACGACTTCATCAACGGACTTTCGATTTCCGATGCAGTGAAGCGTGAACTTTTGGAGATAACGCCTACCAACTACATAGGCAACGCTGCCGATTTCCAAATCATATACTAGTTGGCCATGATGGACGTCCGGGTTTCGGGTTTCACGATGGTGCGAAATGCGATCAAGTACGGTTATCCCATACAAGAAGCCATCTTGTCGGTGCTTCCGCTATGTGATGAGTTCATCGTGTTGGTGGGCAACTCCGATGATGGTACACGCGAGCTCATCGAAAGCATTGCAGATCCCAGAATCAAAATCCATGACAGTGTTTGGGATGATTCACTGAGGGAAGGAGGGAAGGTTTTGGCTGTTGAAACCGATAAAGCCTTGCAGTTGATTTCACGCGACTCCCATTGGGCTTTTTACATTCAAGCTGACGAAGTGTTGCATGAGCATGGTTATGAAGCCGTGCGCGATGCCATGACCAAATACCGTGACGACGACCGCGTTGAAGGGTTGTTATTCAAGTACCGACATTTTTACGGATCCTTCGACTATGTGGGTGATTCGCGCAAATGGTATCGTCACGAGATCCGTGTGATCAAAAACAACCGATCCATTCGATCTTATCGCGATGCACAAGGCTTCCGCAGGAATGGTAAAAAGCTACGGGTAAAGCCCGTGTATGCCTTCATTCATCATTATGGATGGGTCAGGCCTCCCAAAGCCATGCAAGCCAAGGAGGAAGCGTTTCACCGGCTCTGGCACAGCGATGAGTGGGTGAAGCAAAAAGTGGCCGTTTCGGATGAGTTCGACTACTCGAACATTGATGCATTGGCCACGTTTCAGGGCACTCATCCATTGGTGATGCAGGACCGCATCTCAAAATGCAATTGGAAATTCACCTTCGATCCTTCGCGAAACCATCGTGGCTTGTTGGGTTCAATCTTGTATTGGATCGAGGAGCTCACGGATTGGCGTCCTGGGGAATACAAGAATTACAAAATCGTGAACCACTGATGGAGGTCAGGACAAGGAAGCCTCTTTCATTTTTTCAGCGTTTTCCGCCATCTGCAATCCCGTCAAAAATTCCTGAATGTCGCCATTCATCACGGCCGGCAGGTTGTAGTTACTGAGTCCGATGCGATGGTCGGTAACACGGCTCTGCGGATAATTATACGTGCGGATTTTGGCGGAGCGGTCCCCTGTTGACACCAATGTTTTCCTGCGCTTGGCAGTTTCCTCCTGTCGTTTGTTGATTTCCATCTCATAAAGCTTCGACTTCAACATCTGCAAGGCGCGTTCACGGTTGCCATGTTGCGATCGTTCAATCTGACAGGTTACCACGATACCGGTGGGCTTGTGCGTCATCTGCACTTTGGTCTCCACCTTGTTTACATTCTGTCCGCCCGCACCACTGGAACGCGCGGTCTGCACTTCCAAGTCGGCAGGGTTGATCTCCACTTCATAATCTTCATCGGCCTCGGGGAGCACGGCTACCGTGGCGGCCGAGGTATGCACGCGGCCTTGTGCTTCCGTTTCCGGAACACGTTGTACACGATGCACGCCGCTTTCAAACTTCAGTGTGCCATACACCTGTTCGCCCGTGACTTCAAACACCACCTCTTTGTATCCTCCCGTGTTTCCATCATTGG
>JBMTLM010000304.1:0-2828 GCA_049431185.1 Bacteroidia bacterium
GAAAAACGGGTAAACAGTGGTGAGATGAAAGTAGCCTTCGCGCTTTACCCTGTTACTATGAAGCAACTGATCGACATTGCTGATTCAGGTAACATCATGCCTCCTAAAACCACGTGGTTTGAACCCAAGTTGCGCAGCGGTTTGGTGTTGCATGATTTGAGAGGTTAAAATTATGATTCGTCATCATTTTTTCAAATCGTAGATGTGCAACACAGTGTTTTCATCTATGGTGATGGCGGTGTCGAGCTGGTGATTGGAAAAGAATGCCTCCTGATTGATTTCATTTTTAGCTAGAGCAAGCGAATCAATTTGACCATGCTGCGTGCTTAAAATGATGGCTGTTTTTCCAGCGTAGGCTTGATTGGCATTCAAGACGTCATCAGGTAAGCCATAAATGTCTGCGTAAGCTCTAACACTCGCTTCCATGGGAAATTGAGTCAAAATGGCATCAGAGGATTTTATTTCCGAATTCAGTATAGCAAAAAGTTCTTTGTGGTTTTTGATGGCGGTAAATTCGTAAGGGCTGAAATCCCTTTGGGTCATCACGCTTGATAAAGACAAAGTCATGCACAGCAGTATTACAACAATCCATTGCTTAGGTAATGTAAGGCTATTCATGGCAGTGGCTGCTCCACTGGAGATCATGATGAATAATAAAGGAATGATAGGAGACAGGGTGCGTAGAGGAGGGGATTGGATGGGTAATAGCCAGCAGCAAATCATCAGTAATGAAAACGCGACTGTAATGATTGACCATTTGTTGTTTTTTACCATCGCGACAACTGCCATTACAGCCAATCCAATCTGAATTGGCCATGGGAATCCCGTGGCGGCATTTACAATGAAATCATACATAAGGCGCAACATGTCCATGGATTTATCAAAATCCGGAAACATGTTTGATTGGAGGATGTGCTCGCTATGAAGGTTGGTGGTGAAAAGCATGGCTGGTAAATAAAACAATACTGCAATGGAAACTGCTATGGCGGACGTTCGCAGTTGAATGTTCGGTTTTAAGTTCGATTCCCTGTGGAATCGATTATGAAGAAAGGTATGAATATGCAAAAACACAAGTGGTATGGACATCACAGGTGAGATGGCCAGTCCTATCGATTGGGATGTAATCGATAATATTTGATGCTTGCGGCTGTGTGCTTGCAAAAGTTTTTGAAAAGCATACCACGTCACCACTAAAGCACACGCCATTAGTGAATAGCCACGTCCGTTTGTGGAATAGAGGATCATTTGTGTGGAACAAGCCGTGAGCGTGGCGGCGATCGAGGCCGTTACAATTCCTTCAAGCCGATAGGTTAGCATAAAGACCAGTAATATCAGTAAGCATCCTCCAACAAAGGCAGGTAATCTAATATTGAACGCGGATGGGCCAAACAATGAAACAGAAATTTTCATAGCTGCCGTATGCAAAATATGGTTATTTGGGTAGTCATATTTGGCCAAAACGACTGGCCATGATCGATCCGCGTAATGATAGTAGCTGAATGCTTCGTCATAGAAAAGGGGCTGATCCATGTATGCGAAACGCATGATGAATCCAATTGTAAAGATGAACATCAGCAATAAAAAGGCCTTCAAATCAAGTTTGAAAGCCTTTTTATTCGCGTAATCCTGTATGTTATCAGTCACCTTTTTGCTTAATGGGAATCCAAATTTCCTCCTGGGCATTGGGGTCATCTGAACGGTAATGCTTTGGCATGATTTCAAAATGAGGTCTTTCATCCAGGTCAAATCCGGAGTTCGGTATCCACTCATTAAAAATATAGTCAAAGGTTTTAAAGGCCAAAGCCATGGGGCCATGGTGTATGAACACCGCATATAATCCGTCTTGTATCTCCAGCGTTTCTAATGTGTCAGGTGCGTTACCTGGTGTTTCCATACAGGCCCAACGGATGAACTCTTTGGAGGGATCGAAATAATCGAAATAACCAAGGGGATATTCCGCTGCGGAAATATATCGCTGACCGAAATGTTCTGGAACGGCAGCGTACACTTGCATGAATTTTTTCCAAAGGGCAACGGAATGATCGTTGGTAAGCGACATTTCCTTTCGAAAGCCCGAAAGCAGTAGGTAACCACAATTTTTGATAACAGGTTGCATCAGGATTTTTGATTGATTCAATATTAAAATGTTTGTGGTGCACCTGTATAACTTGGACGAACGAGATATCAACAACTAAAATTGATGCCTTTCGTATTGCAGACTACCAAAAGAAAATAAAAAAACCGCCTGCTCGGCGGTTTGTATGATTTATTTGACCTCGAGAGGTGTCTTAGAAAGTATAGAATTTGACTCCTGATCCAATCGACTGTTTACCTGTTACTCGGAAGTTGGCAACGCTATTGCCTTGTTCCATGATGCAGTATAAGGACGAGCCTGGCGCCACCACCACATCTCCATCGCCAAACACTTCGGTTCCGGCCATTTTAAGGGTTCCATTACATGCCAAGGTACCTTGATCAAATGCCTTTACAATCTTAAGTTTTCCGTTGGTCATGTTCAGCGAACCGCCTTCCTGAATGAAAATGTTGTTGGCCACCACATCAAGGTTCATATCTACAATCACAGCCGATGGGATAAACACCGTAACATTGGTTGCATTGGGAATCAAGCTAGCTTTCGTCCAATCGCCGTCATCATAGACTTCCCAAATGCTCAAATCATTCCACTGCCCACTACGTACAGCCCTGTAGTCCAATGGATTGGAGGTCGAATATTGATTCAGGTACCGTACGTGGTAGAAAACCGTCATCAATAGTGTGGCAATCAAAAAGATAGATGCTGAGGCTAATAATTCCATGTTTTTTCGTTG
>JBMTLM010000305.1:0-2827 GCA_049431185.1 Bacteroidia bacterium
CGCTATCCAGTGCGTGAGGTGCAGGGTTTCTACAAGAAAGAGGAACTCGACACCATCATTGCAGAGACTCAAAAAGAGGAAGAGCAGCTGGTTGATTTCTCCAACAAAGCACATGAAATGGTAGAAGAGCGTTTGTCAAGCGCCTATTCACGCATCCGCAAAAACGCACGCAACGGATTGGCCGTAGTAACCATCCAGCGTGACGCCTGTGGCGGTTGTTTCAATAAGATTCCGCCGCAGCGCCAGCTCGACATCCGTCAGCACAAGAAAATCATCGTTTGCGAACATTGCGGTCGCATCCTGATTGACCCAAATATTGAAATCTGATTTCAGGTATGGCATTGTTTGAAAGGATCTCCCAAAGAGGTCCTTTTTTTTTGGTTCTTTGTACCATGCGTCCATTTACTGCATTTCTTTTTATGCTGGTCACCGCTGGTATGGCGATGGCGCAACCCCGCGCCCACTTCACCACTAACGTAGCATGCAAAGAGGCTGGACAGCAACTGTTGCAATTGGAACTGAGCGCTGCCGAAGCTCGATTATTGCAAGAGCGACAACTGGATGCCGGCAATGTGGCTATCCTATATCTACAGCATCAATCACAATTCATTCGGTCATTCATATCAGAGGAAAACAAGGATTTTATACAGCTGCAGCAATTAACCGACCAACTGCTCGACATGGCGGAGACGCTTGAAAACAAAAATCCGTGGAGAAGCTTTGTCGCCTGTGAAGCGTTGCTACGTCTTTCTTTGGTTAAGTTAAAGCGGCAAGAATTTGTTTCAGCCGGCTATCAGATCCGTAAAGCCTTCTTGCAAGTGATGGAGCTGCGTAAAAAACATCCAACCTTTGCTCCTGCCATGAGAACCGCAGGCTTATTGCACATGGCCATGGGTTCGGTGCCGGAGAACTACAAATGGTTGGCCAACCTTGCCGGAATGCATGGCAGCATTGACCAAGGCGCCAAGGAAATGGATGCGGCGATTGCTGAAATGCAATCGGCTCCGACTCTTTCGTTCCTCTTGGATGAAAGCATTTTGATTCGTGTGTTTTGCGCTGCTCATTTTGAGAAAAGGGAAGCCAAAGCCCTGTCTATGCTGTCCAACAACCCATCAAACGAAAGTGGATTGTTACTCTTTTTCAAGGTCAATACCTTGGTAAAATCAGAGCGATATAAAGAAGCGTTGTCCCTGATCCGAAATCATAGGCCTTCGGCCACCGCATACCCTTTACATTACTTGACATTCCAAAAAGGGCTTTTGCAGTTAGGTGCTCTGCAGACCAAGGAGGCGGCTAAATCATTTGCAGTTTATCTGAACCAATTCAAAGGAAACAGTTTTGTGAAAGCCGCCCTGCACAAACTCGCATTGACCCACTTGCTTCAGGGGGATGCGGATGGTTATCGCAAAAACATGGAGCGCATTTTGACCCGTGGCAATACATTCACCGATGAGGACCATCAAGCGCAACGACAAGCCGAATCAGGCGAAACGCCTAATGTGCTGCTGTTGGAGTGTCGGTTGTTGTTCGACGGAGGCTACTACGACCAGGCTTTGGAAAAACTATCAGCCATCCCGACCTCAAAGGTTGCTTCTATGCGTGACCAACTCGAATACACGTACCGAATGGCACGTATTTGCGAAAAGAAAAAACTAATCGACCGCGCCATCCGTTTTTACACCTCCACCTACAATAACGGCAAAAACCAAACCTATTACTTCGCAGCCAACTCGGCCTTGCTGCTGGGCAACATCCATGAGCAATCAGGAGATCAAGCGAAGGCATTGGAATGGTATAAGAAATGTTTGGCATTGCGCAAGCATGAATACCAAAACAGCATTGATCAAAAAGCGGAATCGGGCAAGAACCGTGTTTCTAAATAGCAAATAACCGACAAACCAGCATGTAACATGGATTTTTTAGATGAAAAGATCAGCACATACGCGGAGGCCTACACCGAATCGGAGCCTGCATTATTGCAAGAGCTCAACCGCGAAACCTATGCCAAGATCCTAATGCCCCGGATGCTGTCGGGTCACATGCAAGGTCGAATCTTGTCGATGTTTGCCCGCATGTTGCGTCCACGTCGCATTCTTGAAATCGGTACTTACACGGGATACAGCGCACTGTGCCTGGCTGAAGGGCTCACAGAAGATGGAGTACTCTACACCATCGACATCAACGACGAGTTGGAGCCGATGTCATCCAAATATTTCAAAGCCTCGAAGTACGCCTCTCAAATTCGACCCATCACCGGCGTGGCCTTGGACATCATTCCATCATTGGAAGAAACCTTTGACTTGGTTTTCATTGATGCCGACAAAGAAAATTACAGCAACTACTTTGACATGGTGTGGAATAAGCTCCGTCCGGGAGGCATCATCATCGCGGACAATGTACTGTGGAGCGGACATGTATTGAAGGAGGAATCAAAGATGGATGAAGAGACGGCCGCTCTACATGCTTTTAACAAAAAGGTGAGTGCCGACCCCCGATGTAAAACCGTTTTAATGCCCGTGCGTGACGGATTGATGGTGGTCATGAAATAAAACATAATGCAGACTTAATCGTTAATACATTTAAGTCAAAAAATTTTGCAGATGATACATTCCTCAAATTGGGCTTCCCTTGTTGTTTTCGTAGCGTGTACTGCCCTTACACCAATCTCCTTACTGGGTCAAGGTTGTAGCGATGCGGGGTTTTGCAGTATTAGCTCCATGAAACCAAATGAAGCAGATTCCGCTTACGAGCGAAAGAACCAAATCAAAACCGGTGTTTACTACGGTCAGGCAAGTAATGCTATCGTAGTGTATGGCAACTATTTGGA
>JBMTLM010000306.1:0-2825 GCA_049431185.1 Bacteroidia bacterium
GCGCCGAAATGTGGTGTTCGCCCAAATGCTCAAGTATGGCTTGATTACCCAGGCCGAATTTGATTCACTCTCTCGCATTCCACTCAGCCTGTTTTACAAGCCCGAGGATCACAGTGAAGGTATGGCACCATACTTCAGGGAATACATGCGAACCTACCTGGTGAACTGGTGCAAGGAAAACAAGAAACCCGACGGTACGCCTTTCAACATTTACAAGGACGGCCTCAAGATCTACACGACCATTGATTCCCGGATGCAGCGATATGCCGAGGAGGCCATGTTGCAGCACATGTCGGAGCTGCAAAACACCTTTTTCGAACATTGGCAACGATCCTCGCCCTATGCCAAGTATCCTGAAGTCGTGTCACGCGGAGTGAAGCGCTCAGAACGATATTTGTCGATGATTGAAGAAGGATACACCGAGCAGCAGATCATGGCCACGTTCGAAAAGAAAATCCCTATGACGGTTTTCAGTTGGCGTGGCGAGGTTGATACCCTGATGAGTCCCCTGGATTCTTTGAAGTATTACAAGATGTTTTTGCGCACCGGCTTCATGTCGATGGACCCTCACACGGGACATATCAAAGCCTGGGTTGGTGGTATCAACCACAAGCATTTCAAATACGATATGGTAAAGGGAGGTCGTCGCCAGGTGGGATCCACATTCAAACCGTTTGTGTATGCCCTGGCCATGCAGGAAGGATATTCCCCCTGCTATAAGATTCCCAATATCCGGGTGGTCTTCAAGTTGAAGGGTGGCGGTCAATGGTCGCCATCCAATGCCGATAAGAGCACCGGTGGTATGCTTTCTCTCAAGCAGGCCTTGGCCGGTTCGGTCAACAACGTCACCGCGTATTTGATGAAGCAGTTCGGTGTGGAAGCCACCATTGCCCTTGCTCGAAAAATGGGGGTTACCTCACCCATTCAAAATTCACCTACGATATGTTTAGGAACACCTGATATCTCGGTGTATGAGATGGTGGGTGCATATGCCGCTTTCGCGAACAAGGGTGTGTGGACCGAGCCGGTGTTTATCAGCAGGATTCAAGACCAGGCCGGAGCCGTATTACATGAATTTGTGCCCAAGAGGGTGGAGGCATTGGATGAGGCCACTGCATTTATCACCTTGAATCTGATGAAAGGTGTGGTTGAGTATGGAACCGGTGCCCGTTTGCGTTGGCGCTATGGACTCAAAAACGAGATTGCCGGTAAAACGGGAAACACACAGAATCAAAGCGACGGATGGTTCATGGGCATCACTCCTGATTTGGTTTCCGGAGCCTGGGTGGGTTGCGAAGACCGTGCGGTTCGATTTCGATCCACCTATCTCGGACAAGGAGCCAATACCGCGCTCCCGATTTGGGGATTGTATATGCAAAAGGTTTATGCCGATTCTTCGTTGGGTGTATCTGCCGATAAATTTTATGTTCCCGAAAACAAGGCCATCACCGTGGAGCTGGATTGCAGCCGATACAATGCTGATGATCCGGAAGCTGTTCCGGAGAACCAATACGGATTTTAAATGATCGGAACAAAAACCCTAGTTAAAGGTGTTTGTTTCCTTAACAATCAAACTTTGAAGCAATGATCAATAAGGTAGTCGATTCAGCTGATGTGGCCATCCAAGGCATTGCGGATGGAATGACGTTGATGGTAGGTGGTTTCGGGCTTTGTGGCATTCCTGAAAATTCCATTGCCGCTTTGGTACGCAAAGGCGTTAAAAACCTCACTTGCATTTCCAACAATGCGGGCGTGGATGATTTCGGATTGGGGCTGTTGTTGCAGAATCGACAGATCCGCAAAATGGTATCCTCCTACGTAGGCGAAAATGCGGAGTTTGAACGTCAAATGCTCAGCGGTGAATTGGAAGTGGAGTTGATTCCTCAAGGTACCTTAGCCACCCGTTGCCTGGCCAGTGGATATGGCATGCCTGCGGTGTTTACACCTGCCGGCGTGGGCACCGAAGTGGCCATCGGTAAAGAGGTGCGCAATTTCAATGGCACCGATTATCTGATGGAATATGCATTCGATTCGGATTTTGCCATTGTGAAGGCGTGGAAGGGCGATACTGCTGGCAACCTGGTCTTCAGGGCTACCTCACGTAACTTCAATCCGTTGATGGCCATGGCGGGCAAAATCACCATCGCAGAAGTGGAGGAGTTGGTGGAGCCCGGTCAATTGGACCCTGACCAAATCCACACACCTGGAATCTTTGTACATCGCATTTTCCAAGGAAACCATTATGAAAAACGTATCGAACAACGTACCGTTCGCAAGCGTAATTGATCATCCATACAACATCTCCTCATGCTCGACAAGAACGGCATAGCCAAACGCATCTCCCGCGAACTTCGCGACGGTTATTATGTGAACCTCGGAATCGGCATTCCCACCTTAGTGGCCAACTACATTCCCGATGGAATGAATGTGGTGCTGCAATCGGAGAACGGGCTGCTGGGTATGGGTCCGTTTCCTTTCGAGGGAGATGAGGATCCCGATCTCATCAATGCAGGAAAGCAAACCATTACCACAGTACCAGGATCGGTTTTCTTCGACTCAGCAATGAGTTTTGGCATGATCCGGTCCAAAAAAGTGGATCTCACCATTTTGGGTGCCATGGAAGTCAGCGACCAAGGCGACATCGCCAATTGGAAAATACCCGGCAAAATGGTCAAAGGCATGGGCGGTGCCATGGACCTTGTGGCTTCAGCCAAGAACATCATCGTTGCCATGCAACATGTGAATAAGGCCGGTGAATCAAAGTTGTTGCCGGCATGTACATTACCACTCACCGGCGTTCGCTGTGTGAAGCGGATAGTAACGGA
>JBMTLM010000307.1:0-2813 GCA_049431185.1 Bacteroidia bacterium
TTGTCGTTCATTGGCATGATTGCAGCTACCAGAGCGTTGGCCCAGTACCATCCCGATCAATCGCTACTGTTTTTTTTATTCTTTGTGTGCGTTCCCTCTGTTCTGTTTTGGACTTCCGGTTTGTTAAAAGATAGTCTTACGGTGTTTGCCTTGGGACTGACATTATTGTCACTTGCATCCCTTCAAAAGGTATTGAAGCCGATCAAAATCGTAGGGCTGTTTGTTTGTTTATGGATGCTGGCCAACATCAGGTTTCAGTTTTTCCTTTTAATGGTTCCCATCACTGTTGCATGGCTGACTGCCGCCTTATTCAACAAGCGTAAACAAGCCGTTTTCATGGTCACCTTTGTGGCCATGATTTCCGGACTACTTGCGAGCTGGGGTGCATTGTTTAATACCGACTTCATGGAGGTGTTATCAAAAAAAAGAGAAGCATTTATCGCATTGGCTAAGGCAGAAAACTCAAATTCGCTTTTCAGCAGCAGTGGCTTAGACAACCGTTTCCCGGAAATATTGGCGGAGCCCGCAGCCGGTTTTTGGCATGCAATCACCCAACCATCACTCCAATTCAAGGGCGGTGTGGCAAATGCAATAGCTGGCGTGGAAACGCTTGCCATAGGCCTTTTTCTATGCTTTTTAGTCATTAAAATCCTGAGTAAACGGACGAGACATGGGTCCATTTACTTGACCATGATTTTGACCATCAGCATTTCATACTTGAGTGTGATGGGCATGGTAACTCCCATAGCCGGAGCGTTGGTCAGATACAAGGCATTGATGCTTCCATTCGTGTTGGCTCCATTATGGATCGCCTCCGGTTTGAGGCCCACTGCAGGACGCGAAATCTTACAATTTCTTCGATTTGAAAAAAGGGTGGACCAACAGAAAGGCCAAGGGAGGCAAAACCAAAATGGGTGATTTAAATCGCATTAAGGAACCAATAATCGGACAACTGAATCCCAACATCACGAATACCACCAGGATAAAACAAATCACAAAAATCACGAAGCGCTGGTCGCTTACTTGCTTGATGTAACGGATCTTCACAAAAATCATAAAAATCAAAGCCAGCACTAGAAAATTTTCTGCCGCACTCGCCAGATAGAGCGGATTCAATGATTCCCACGGCAATGGTTTCAGGAAAGCATTGAGGAACGCATGGGGCAATAGTTCAAAAAAACCAAGGATATGGGGCTTTAGTACCGGCGTGGTAGTCATACTTCCAGCCCAACGATCACCAAAGTGATCAAAAAAATCAAGTTGCTTGCGAGCCATGATATCAATCGGCGATAACGAGCCCATCGTCAAATCAGCAATCCAAAGCAACCCGACACCGATCACAACCGTAAATGCATACCTAAACAGTGTTGGCTTTTGAATCAGCAGCGTAATGGCGACACATGGGAGTAGTAATAGTACGTAGAATGACTTGAACGCATAGAGTGGGACCAACACGCAACAATTCATTAAAAATCGCTTTAAATCACCTGTATGGAGGTATTGATAGAGTCCGGCGATGACCCACATCAAAAACCATACAGCTACCGACTCCTTTAGGGGGGCAGAACTCCACAGTTGAAAAGACGGCATCATCAGACATGCCAGCACCGCCCACATGTTCACATGGGCATACCGCTTAAACGCCTTGAGTATGGCAACACATCCAAGAAAAGACAGGAAAGTGAAGAAAAAAGAATGAAAATGATAGGAACCGAAGGAAAAAAGCCTCAACAGTATGTGGACCTTAACCATGATCCTGCTGCTATCAAATAAATGAAAGCCGCCTCCGGCGAACCAGGATTTGAGACGTGGAGCAACCTCAACCGGGACCTTTGAATGAAGCATAATGTCGTCGATGGCCGCAGGCTCCAACACCATGTAATGATACAAGACCGAAGCATCATCAAAATACTTGAAGATGTCAGCCTCGGAACGGATTGGATAATAAACGGTGAATAGGTAAAAAACCACCGCTCCCAATAGGAACTTAAGCATCAGGAGTCCAGGCAACACCCACCGCGGAAGTCCAAAATCGAACTGATGCCCCAATCGATAAGAAATCCACAATAACAAGACCCCAAACGATATCGTTACCACCCATTCCATATGCCAAATATAGCTCCCGAGCAAGTTCATTGGCAACAATCATCCATAAAAGCTAATTTTGATCCTTCACGTTAGTAACATCGGCCCATGAATTTGTTCAGAAAAAAATCGCTCCAGGAATCAATCGATGGAAGTCTTGAGGGAACCGGACTCAAGAGGCATTTGGGGGTACGGGACCTCACGGCTTTCGGCATAGCCGCCATCATTGGAGCGGGAATTTTCAGCACCATAGGTAAAGCAAGTGCCGATGGCGGCCCTGCGGTGGTATTGTTATTCATATTCACAGCAGTGGCCTGTGGATTTGCCGCCTTTTGTTATGCGGAATTCGCCGGCATGGCTCCTGTGTCAGGATCAGCCTACACCTATTCATATGTGGCCTTCGGTGAACTTTTCGCCTGGATTATCGGTTGGGCGCTCATCATGGAATACGCCATTGGCAATATCGTGGTGGCCATCTCATGGTCTGGATACTTCTCTACCCTTCTGACTCATATTCAGCTGCCATCACTGGGCTTTCCGAATGGCATACATTTACCCGCATGGTCCGGCATCGACTATTTTTCAGCCAAAAGGGCATTTGAAGCCGTTGCCGCCGGTGATGCCGGAGAGCACCTGCTGAACAGCGAAGCTTACCGAGCCTGGTTGACCGCACCCATGGTCGGAGGTATCAGATTCATCATGGATGTACCCGCCATGTTGGTGAATAT
>JBMTLM010000308.1:0-2811 GCA_049431185.1 Bacteroidia bacterium
GCGTCCGATCCTCCATGAAACCACCCATGCCAAAATTGGTTTCCTCCATGAGTTTGCCGGATGCATGATATTTCCTAATTTGCTTTTTGCGTATGGAACCGTCGGAGTTGTATGTGATTTCCTCCACAACGTTACCTTCGGTATCGTATTTCAGCTCGGATTGTGTCCACACATATTCTTTACCTCCGCAAAAGGAGTGCATTACTTCCTTACTGACGGTAATGCCGTTTTTCTTCAAATCCTTACGGGACTGTGCTGAAACCTCATTACTCGAAAACGCAGCACCTACAATTGAACCCACAATGAGAATGACCCCCAATCGCTTCATATATGTAATCAAATTCTCTGCAATCAATATTTCTTGATCAGGAACGTACCTGCATCCACGGTTTGCTTACGACCTGAAATTTCAATTGTTTTTTTCACCGCAACGGTGCCAGAGGGCTCGGGGGGCAACGCATCGGAATACACGTAGATGGTATATGAGCCTTCGCGCAAATAATTGAATTCAAAACGTCCATCGTATGACGCTTTAATTCGCTCCCCATAGGTGATA
Source organism: Bacteroidia bacterium (assembly GCA_049431185.1). Taxonomy (GTDB): domain Bacteria; phylum Bacteroidota; class Bacteroidia; order AKYH767-A; family OLB10; genus JALRAP01. The sequence continues at coordinate 557 of JBMTLM010000308.1, forward strand.
TCATCACCGTAAATGATATATACATCTTCATCAGCTGCCGGATATATCAAGCCCAGGTCATCAACCTCTACATATCCCACAATGGAATTGGTACCGCCCTCCCCTGGCCCCTTGGCACAGGAAAGGCACATGGTTGCCAATGCAAAGAAGACCAACACATTGAAATAGGTGGAGGATCTCCAAACAAGATGTTTCATAGATTCAAATTTGGATGGAACAGGCATCAAGGGTTATAAACCAATTTGATGGTTTGACGGAAATTACCGGAAACCAACTCCAGGAAATATATACCATTGGAACAGGATGATGAGGAAAGGTTTAATTCAAACTTATGTAAGCCCGAATTTAACCCGGCATGCTCCTCCAAGGTCATCACCTTCCTGCCATCAACCGAATAAAGGGACATGGCCACTGATGATTTGGATGGCAAATAGAGTTCAATGGTGGTTTGATCGCTAAATACGGAAGGCATCGCGGTGATGGATGGATTGGTTTCGGGAACCTCAGGCAAAAAGGTTGAACCGGTGAAATGAGCCGTAACGGAGTCGGCGGATGTAAGCGTGAATGTAACCGCAGGCGTGGTCACACCCGGATTGAATACTTGACTGCCGGGAGTCCATCCGGTAAAACCATAACCTGGATTGGCACTGGCCGAGATGCTGGTTTGGATATTGCCAAAATACGTGCCTGTCCACGGGAAGTTGGAAATGTTGAGCGAGTTGAGCTGAACAGTTCCCGCTCCGACCGGGTCGGTATTCAACGTGAGTTCATACGGACCGGTTAGGCTGTAGCAGTTCATTAAACCAGTGGACAAGTTGTTACAACGCGTAACGATGAAGTCTCGCAAATCCTGTGCGTTGTTGTACCATTCGGTATATGTGCCGTTCCACCGATTGGCATGGGCCGTCATTTCAGGACTTAGGATGTTGATGATGGAGTCCAAATTGGCCAACATGTTGTCGCAACTGAATACCGTATTCCACAAATCGATTTGCCGATTGATGTAATAACGGTTGAACGCGGGATTCGTACGCAACTTGTTGAGTAAGGCGATATGCCCTTTGGGATCGGAGGAACCAGCCAGGGTTTCCACCTGACAGGGGTTGGCGTTAGGACCCGTGTTGGCGATCCCGGTGTAGTTGATGTAATGACCGAAAGTGGCGTCATTGTCCCAAAGGATATATCCCCATTTCAGGTGAGAACCCGTGCTGTCAAGACCGCGCCACCATCCCGTATTGTAGTTCAACCAGTCGGAACAAACCGTGAAAGAGTTCACCAGCACATAATCCACTAAGCTAGTGGCATCATAACGATCCATTACATATTGGTAAGCGATGGGATCATTCATGTTGGCACTCATGGCATAGCTGTAGAAGGAATTCCAGGAATTGAGTGCATTAGCGCCACCATATTCAGCCCAGGTGTTACCCCATGTTTCAATGTAGTACAGGTTGTATTTGTCTTGACCGTAATAGAAATCGGTATAGTCGTGATCATCCGGATTATCACGGATATCGTAAATACCCCAATAGTTCCCATTCAGATATACGATACACTTGGTCCCTCTTCGCACGTCAAGGTTCAGGCCTCCTTCGATGGCCATGTTTTGGATGTAGGCATCACGGATGTGTGCGCTACCTGCGTTGGCTGGTCGATGATCTGCGGGATAGTTGTCATCTCCACCTGCGCGGAGAATCAATTTTTGAAAATTACTTCTGGTGGTGGAAGCGAAGATGGGATGTTCAACGGAGTGATTGTATCCCATCTCATCACGCGAGGCGAAATCCAGACTACGTTGACTCAGCACCCATGAATCCTGGCCATGGCGATTGAATTCCCCGTAGGTATTGGCCACTCGGTTACCATTCACATCAAACAACTCAAAAGAACCTTTGGGTTCCAAAGTACCTGAACCATTGGCCAAGTTACTGAGGGATGTGGCGGCGATGGAAACAATCGGAAAAGTATGACTGACATTGATAAAATAAGTTCCAAACTCGATGAAGCTGGGCAAAATAGTGGGGTCTGTGCTGTAGGTGATGGCCTTTACAACCTTGGTGGAGGTAAGGTTGATGGGAGCCGAGTAAATGGCAGAGGAAGTGGTAGGTAATGTACCGTCGATGGTGTAACGAATGGTTGCACCAGGCTCGGTGGTGGTGATGTCAACGTTAACCGGAGCGGTATATAATCCTACGGCTGTACTGAAATCGGGCTTGTCAGCGTAGTCAGCATAGGCAGTGGCCGTATTGTTGGTA
>JBMTLM010000309.1:0-2797 GCA_049431185.1 Bacteroidia bacterium
ATGTTGTCATCAACTATTGCATACAAATGCACACTTCGGAGCTCGATCGTACATCGTAAATATTATATTGTCTATTTTTTTTGGGGGACTAGCGTCCCCGCCCCCTGGCGAAAATAATTTTCAAAAAACAGAGGTGCAAATTTCATACTGAAGATAAACGTTTAATTTTAGGACGTAAGTGGTGATGGTGATGACTATGTTGTCATCAACTATTGCATACAAATGCACACTTCGGAGCTCGATCGTACATCTTGTATATCATGTTGTCTGTTTTTTTTGGGGGGGACTACCGTCACCTGACCTGTTCCCGCACTGCCTGAGGATGGTCAAGCGGTCGAATGGACGCCTCACGGCTAAAATAATATTCAAAAAATCGAGATACGAATTTGGCCGGGGGGACTATCGTCCCCGCCCCATGGCGAAAATATTTTTCAAAAAACAGAGTTGCAAATAAGGAAGTGAAGTTAAACGTTTAAATTGCGATGCCTGGTGGTGATAAGTTATAAGTGAATCTTATATCTTGAATCGCAACTGACTTGTCCTGACTTTGGTTGCCTATTAGAATCTAACTCCAATCGCGGTAATCGTATATCATACATCGTACATACTATGTCCTCATTCGCTTTTCGCGCGGAAGTGCAATGAAATCGGCACACCCGTGAGCCTGAAGTGTGCTCTCAATTGGTTTTCGAGGTAACGCCTGTATGGGTCGCGGATGTATTGGGGGAGATTGCAGAAAAATGCAAAATGCGGATTGCCGCCCGGCAACTGAGTGACGTATTTTATTTTGATGGATTTGCCTTTCGTGGATGGGGGAGGGTAGTGCTCAATCACCGCTAACATCACTTTGTTGAGGTTGGATGTGCTGATGCGCTGCTTGCGGTTTTGATACACTTCCAAAGCGGTTTCCAGGGCTTTGTGGATACGTTGTTTCTTTAAAACCGAAGTGAAAATGATCGGAATGTCATTGAATGGGGCCAGTTTTTCCCGAATCTCCTCCTCTATCACTTTCATGCTTTTTTCTTTGCCTTCAATAAGGTCCCACTTATTCACCAATAGAACGATGCCTTTCTTGTTGCGTTCTGCCAATCCATAAATGTTGATGTCCTGCGCACTTAAACCTTGGGTGGCGTCAATCATCAAAATGCAAACGTCTGATTCTTCGATGGCACGAATGGTTCGCATCACGGAGTAAAACTCGATGTCTTCCCTTACTTTGCCTTTACGGCGCAATCCGGCGGTGTCTATTAAATAGAAATCGAAGCCGAAACCTTTGTAGCGGGTATGGATTGTGTCGCGGGTGGTACCGGCCACGGGAGTAACGATGGTCCGCTCCATGCCAAGCAGGGTGTTCAAAAGGGATGACTTACCAACGTTGGGTTGTCCCACGATGGCGATTTTGGGCAGATCATCCTGTTCAGGTTCTTCTTGTGGGAAATCCCTGACCACTTCATCCAGCAACTCTCCGGTTCCACTTCCGCTAATGGCGGAAATGTTGAATATGTCACCAAGTCCAAGTTTATAAAATTCTGCGTTCTCAAAACCTCTTCCAGCATGATCAACTTTATTGGCCACCAGCAGGACCTTCTTTTTTGATTTACGCAGCATCCGAGCAACCTCTTCATCAAGGTTTGTCAATCCCGTGGTTACGTCTACCACAAACAGTATAACATCTGCCTCATCTACCGCAAGCATCACCTGCTTCCGGATCTCATCTTCAAAAACATCATCCGAGCCTCGTACATACCCTCCAGTGTCAATCACAGTGAAATGATGGCCGGTCCAATCGGCTTTGCCATAATGTCTGTCGCGAGTGACGCCGGAAAATTCATCCACGATCGCCTTGCGCTCTTGAACCAATCGGTTAAAGAGGGTTGATTTGCCCACATTGGGTCTTCCTACTATTGCTACGATGTTGGCCACGTTGTTTTGTTATCAATTGTAACCCATACGGTCAAGCGTCTTGGGGTCGTTTCTCCAGTCTGTTCTCACTTTCACCGTCAACTCCAGGAAAACCTGTTTGCCTACGAATTGCTCTATCTTCCTTCTGGACTGGATACCGAGTTGCTTGATGGCGCTTCCTTTGTTGCCGAGTAATATCGCTTTTTGGGATTCGCGGTCCACCATGATTTCGCATCGGATGCGGTCAATTGCTGTTGACTCCTTATATTCATTGACGGTAACCTCGCATGAATAGGGTACTTCTTTTTGGTAATTATGTAGAATTTGCTCCCGTATGATTTCCGAAACAAAGAAACGCACGTTACGGTCACTCAAGTCTTCCTTAGAGTAATAAGGAGGGTTCTCTGGCATCAAATCCACCAATATTTTCTTCAGTTCTTCTACGTGAAAACCCTCAATGGCGGAGATGGGTATGATGGCTTTAGGCGCCAAAGCCTCTTGCCAAAACTCCACAGCGATTTCCAACTTTTCCTGCTCAGTGAGATCGATTTTGTTGATGGCGATGATTAATGGAAGTTTGTTCTTCTTAAGTCGCTCTACAATCTCATCCGAGGTCTTTTTTTCTCCGCATTCCACCACCAATAAAACGGCATCCGCATCTTCTAACGATGAGTCAACTGCATCCATCATCCGCTCTTGAAGTGTGTAGGCAGGTTTCAATACGCCGGGTGTGTCAGAGAAAACCACTTGGTAGTGCTCGCCGTTCAGAATGCCTTTGATGCGATGCCTGGTAGTTTGGGCTTTCGGGGTTACCACCGACAGCTGTTCACCCAACATGGCATTCAACAACGTAGATTTGCCCACGTTGGGTTTTCCGATGATGGCAGATCGGAAG
>JBMTLM010000310.1:0-2796 GCA_049431185.1 Bacteroidia bacterium
CCTCCTGGGGGATGTAGACGCGCCCGCGGTCCAAATCTTCGTTTATGTCACGCATCCATCCCGGCTATGGTTTCCTGTCTGAAAATGCTCAATTTGCCAGGAGAGTACGCGAAGCTGGCATCGTCCTCATTGGGCCATCGCCAGAATCCATGGAAGTCATGGGTAGTAAGTTGGCGGCAAAGGAAGCTGTAAAAAAATACAATATCCCCTTGGTTCCTGGTACCGATTATGCCATCACCGATATTGACAAAGCCAGGGCCATCGCAGCTGAGGTTGGATTCCCGATCTTAGTGAAGGCTTCTGCCGGTGGCGGTGGAAAGGGTATGCGCATTGTAGAGCACGAGTCGCAGTTTGATGAGATGTTGCGCCTGGCAGTGAGTGAGGCTACTTCCGCATTTGGCGATGGCTCGGTTTTCATTGAGCGTTATGTAGGTTCACCTCGACATATTGAAGTGCAGGTCATGGGTGATACGCATGGGAACATTGTTCATTTGTTCGAGCGGGAATGTTCTGTGCAACGACGTCATCAGAAGGTGATTGAAGAGGCTCCTTCCTCCGTTTTAACTCCTGAACTGCGCGACCAGATGGGTAAGTGCGCTGTCATGGTGGCCAAGGCCTGCGATTATGTGGGAGCCGGTACGGTTGAATTCCTCTTGGATGAAAACCTGAATTTCTATTTTTTGGAGATGAACACCCGACTTCAAGTGGAGCATCCGGTCACCGAGATGATCACTGGGGTCGATCTGGTAAAAGAGCAAATCCGTGTCGCCATGGGATATGAATTGTCTTTCTCCCAAAGCGATTTACAGATCAACGGACATGCCATTGAGGTACGTGTTTATGCCGAGGATCCATTGAATAATTTTCTTCCCGACATCGGTGTGCTTACCACCTATCAAACGCCTAAAGGTCCAGGTGTTCGTGTAGATGACGGTTTCGAAGAGGGTATGCAGATTCCGATTTATTACGATCCCATGATTGCCAAGCTGGTTGTGCATGGATCCAATAGGGAGGAGGCCATGGATCGTATGTTGCGTGCCATTGAAGAATACAGGATCACCGGGGTGGCCACAACCTTGTCTTTCTGCTCATTTGTTTTGAAACATGAGGCTTTCCGTTCCGGCCATTTCGATACGCACTTTGTGAAATCATATTTTCGTCCGGAATTACTATCCAATTACCATCACAACGATTCCATCGTAGCGGCACTGATTGCCTCGCGCATGGCTTCCACTCATCAATCAAACCATGCATCGGTTTCTGAAGTCGACGGCCAGGTTTCGTTGTGGAAGAAAAATCGACGGTGATGCACAATAAATGCTCATTGGCTTGGTTATTGTTGAAAAGAAGGTGTTACATGCGCACCCTTGTTTTCATAACAACTGTTTTATTGTTCTCTACGGCATCTGCCTTTTCTCAAGTTGAGTCACCGGCACCTACGGTGACCAGGGCGGTGGTGATCGGATCAGATACGGTTCCGTTTGTATCGCTACCCTTGTTTGAAGTCATAACGGCTGCCGACCCTAACAGAGCCGAAAACTTGAAGCGGTATTTGAAGCTTCGAAGGGATGTGTTAAAAGCCTATCCCTATGCCCGACTGGCAGCCAATACGCTCAAGGAAATCAATGATTCAGTGGCAAAACTGCCAACGGAAAGGGCTCGGAATAAATTCATCAAAGAGAAGGAGAAGGTGATGAAGGAGCGATTTGAAAAAGACTTAAAAAAGCTCACTTTCACCCAAGGTACCATACTCATCAAGTTGGTAGACCGAGAAACAGGCAGCACCTCCTATAGTTTGGTCAAGGAGTTACGGGGTGCTTTCCAAGCCTTTTTTTGGCAAAGCCTGGCCCGTCTTTTTGGCTCCACATTGAAAAGTGAATACGATGCTGAAGGTGACGACGCTGCAATCGAATCGATTGTTCAATCAATCGAACGAGGCGAAATTCAGGTGGTAAAATTATAAACTTTCTCTTTTTATTGTGTCAAAATGACATCTTAGGTGATTTAAAAATGTCATTATGTCTGTTTTTATGATTGAATAAGCTGTTGGAATGGATATTGAGAAGAGGTTTGAAAACCATCAAAATGTTCAAACCATGTTAATCAACAAATCCACCCGACCCCTGTCCACCGTAAAGCGATTCAGAACCGTTAACGATCTCATCACTGATCTGTTTGATGACGTTGCTTTGCCGATAGGAAGCAAGCTAGAGCATCCATACGTGAATATCCACGAGGATCAAAATGCGTTTCATATTGAACTGATAGCTCCTGGATTCTCCAAGGATCAATTCAATGTCTCCATTCATGAGGGAACACTTCAGGTAAAAGGTGAATTGAAGCCCTCTGATGTCAGGCAGGATAAGATATGTACGCGCAAGGAATATGTGTTTCGCTCCTTTGAAAGAAGCTTCGCTTTGCCTGAATCCGTGAATCTCGATGATGTCAAAGCCAACTATGAAAACGGGATTCTGAAATTGTCATTACCCAAGTCAGTTGAAGCCAAAGCCGATAAGCGCAAGCAAATCACCATCAATTAGTCTTTCATTCATAAGACCCCGTAAGGTCTGACTTTTCACCCCCTCGAACCGTAATTCGAAGGGGATTTTTTTCGTCGAGCCTATTGGAATTAGGGTTAATTTTGCCCTATGACAAAGCCGAAGCTCAACAATGCAACCTCCAGGAAGAAAAAGCCTGTGATTTTGGTAACCAATGATGATGGTATTACGGCTCCCGGTATTCGTGCCTTGGTTGAATCCATGTCATCCTTAGTCGAGGTGGTGGTAGTTGCTCCGG
>JBMTLM010000311.1:0-2780 GCA_049431185.1 Bacteroidia bacterium
CTCGAATTGATAACCGATAACCAAAAATACGGTAACAGTCACCAAGAATATAAGATGGGAAAAGAACATGGAGCCAATGAGCCACTGATGTGATGATCGATAAAACCCGGAAGTCATTTGATGCCGTTTTTTTTGCCTGAACCATTCCGAGAATCTCTGTTTGGGTACAGACATGGAAAAGGCGTCCGGATGCAATTGAACACGCACATTACCCTTTCTGGCAGTTTCGTTTACAAACAGATCATCATCTCCGGAGAGCAAATGGTTATGCTTGGCGAATCCTTTGTTCTTAAAGAATAACGACTTACGGTAAGAAAGATTACGACCCACACCCATGTAGGCATTACCGCCAAGGGCAGCACCTAAATACTGCATGGCACTGAAAACCGTGTCGAAACGAATCAATCGGTTCAGAAAACCTCTCGTCTTAAAATAACCGCCATATCCTAAAACGATTTCCGTTTGTGGGTCATAGGCTGCTGCCATCCGACTGATCCAATCCGATGAAACAGGGGTACAATCCGCGTCTGTAAATAGTAATAGTTCGTATTGTGCAGCTTTAACGCCCAGTGAAATGGCAAACTTCTTACCATGCAGATATTTTTCCTGTTCACGTATGGTTACCACTTTCAAACGGGGATATTTGAGCAACAATTCATCCAGATAAGCCTCGCTTTCATCCCACGAACAATCGTTGACCACCACTACCTGAAACTCGTGGTAGTCCTGGTTTAAAACGCTCTCCAAGAATTGTTGAAGGTTTTTCAATTCATTTCGAGCACAAATAATGACACTCACGGGCTCCTTGGAGGCGGGTCGGTTTGAGGGCTTGTGAAAAGCTACACGGCCAAAACGGAATAAAACATGATATAACTGGATCAACAGGGCCAACAGACCAACCGCTGCAACAATACCTTGCCACGAAAAAAACAGCTCCATACTTCTTAAAATAGCGTTGCAAAACTAAAGAGGCCGCCTAGGATTTAAATTTCTACTTTTGACAAGATATTAACACCACTCTACCCACATTCGTATAGTAGTATGTTTTTCAGCCTTCAACACCTTGACTCGTCCACCAAAGCCAGGGCAGGAACCATTAAGACGCACCACGGAGACATCCCCACGCCTGTTTTTATGCCCGTGGGAACAGCGGGTACCGTCAAAGGTGTTCAACAAAGGGACCTCAAGCACGATACCAATGCCTACATCATTTTAGGTAACACCTACCATTTGAATCTTCGTCCCGGCATCGATTTGTTAAAACGCGCCGGAGGTTTGCATCATTTCATGAATTGGGACAGACCCATACTTACCGACAGTGGAGGTTATCAGGTTTATTCCCTATCGGAAACCCGGAAAATCAAAGAGGAAGGTGTTTACTTCCGATCGCATATCGATGGATCCAAAAGATTCTTGTCGCCCGAAACCTCCATGGATATCCAAAGGGACATCGGTGCTGACATCATCATGGCTTTTGATGAATGTACACCCTATCCATGCGAGAAACGTGCGGCTAGAAAATCCATGGAAATGACCCATCGTTGGCTGAACAGATGTATCGATCATTTAAAAAGCAATCCTGCACTATATGGTTACGAACTATATCTCTTTCCGATTGTACAAGGCAGCACCTACAAGGATTTGAGGATTGAATCCGCTGAATACATAGCCGCTGCAGCAGGCGTAGGAAATGCCATCGGCGGATTATCTGTGGGTGAGCCTGCCGAAGAGATGTATGAAATGACAGAATTGGTTTGCAACATATTACCTAAAGACAAACCCCGGTACCTGATGGGAGTTGGCACCCCGGTAAACCTCTTGGAGTGCATTGCGCTTGGCATCGACATGTTTGATTGTGTGATGCCTACCAGAAATGCGAGAAACGGCATGCTGTTTACTTCCGAAGGCATCATCAATATCAGGAATGAAAAATGGAAAGACGACCTCTCCCCCATTGACCCTGAAGGAAGTAGTTTTGTTGACCAAGATTATTCCAAGGCCTATCTCAGGCATCTCATGATCTCCAAGGAAATGCTTGGGGCGCAGATTGCCACCTTGCACAATATAGGTTTCTATGTCAATTTACTCCGAGAGGCGCGAAAACAAATCTTGAATGGCACATTTGCCGATTGGAAGATGAAAATGGTCATTAAATTAGGCAGACGACTTTAGTCGATTCATGAAAAGCAACGGACTACGCATATTGGACATGTACATTGTCAGGAAATTCCTGACCACTTTTCTTTTTGCCATTGCGTTGATCATCATGATCGCCATTGTTTTTGATATCTCCGAGAAAATCGATGATTTCATTGAAAGAAAGGCGCCGCTGGAGGCCATTGTTTTTGATTATTACTTGAATTTCATACCCTATTTCGCCAACCTTTTCTCGCCATTGTTCATTTTCATTTCGGTCATTTTTTTCACATCCAAGATGGCTGCACAAACCGAAATCGTTGCCATACTTTCGAGCGGCGTAAGCTTTAGGCGCATGCTGATTCCCTATATGGCCGTAGCAGCCTTATTGGCTTGCACCTCCTATTACCTCAACGGATGGGTGATTCCCGATGCCAACAAAGAACGCCTAGCCTTTGAAAACACGTACATCAAGAACCCATACGTACTCAAATCCCGAAACATTCACCGACAAATCAAGCCTGGAGAATTCATATACTTTGAAAGCTTCAACACCATCGACAAGTCAGGTTTCAGATTTACTTATGAGAAATTCAACAAATTCGAGTTGAAATATAAATTCAGCTGCGACCGTTTGATCTGGG
>JBMTLM010000312.1:0-2780 GCA_049431185.1 Bacteroidia bacterium
CTTGGGCGGGAATCCGGTTCCGAAAATATTGGCGCTTACACCGACCACCGTTCCCGTGTTGAGCATGGTGTTGATTCCGCATTTTGCATGATCTCCCATGAACACACCGCAGAACTTAAGCCCAGTGGGCAACATGGTGGATTTATCTATGCTGAAAACACTCACTTCAGAATAGTTGTTTTTGAGGTTGGAGTTGTTGGTGTCTGCTCCGAGGTTGCACCACTCCCCGATGACCGAGTTGCCGATGAAGCCATCATGCGCCTTGTTGCTGTATCCAATAAATACGCTATTGTTGACTTCGCCCCCTACTTTGCAATGAGGCCCGATAACGGTTGGTCCATAAATTTTTGAACCCATTTTAAGGGTGGCTGAATGACACAACGCAAATGGACCGCGTATCATCGAGCCTTCCATGATTTCCGCATCTTTACCGATGTAAATGGGTCCGGTGGAGGTATTCAAAATGCTGCATTCAACTTTGGCGCCTTCCTCAATGAAAATTTTGCCGGAGCCGATCACCTTATTGGTGGTAGATAGCGGAGCTGATTTTTTGTTTTTAGTGATGATCTCAAATTGTTTTGCGATCGCTTCTCCGCAGTAGGTGAAAATATCCCATGGGTTTTTGAGTATGGTTATTGGGCCATCATACTCAATGTCTCTGAATCTTCCATAGGGTGAGAGAGGATCTGGCCATCCCTCGGCGTAGGCCGCCAGTGGAACACCGTTTTGAACCAAGCGATGACCGAGCATGAGATCCTTGGCCGCACTGACCAAACGCTGGTCAGGAATGACGTTTCCATTCAGGAATAAATTTTCTTGGTCCTTCCAAACCGGGAATTTGCCACTGAGATAATCCTCGGTCAAATAAGAAACCGATTGCTCCAACAATGATTCCCAATGTTCCCGATTGGTCAAAAGGCCTACCCGAATTTCTGAAGTGGGCCTTGTGAAAGTAAATGGAAACAATGATCGTCTGTCGAAATCAAACAAAACCGCGTTGGTCATAAGGCGAAGATGGTTTAGGCCGGTATCCCCAACCTTTCTCAAAGATAGGATAAAAAAAAAGTCCCCGAGAGGGGGACTTGATATCATTTAGTCAGGCGAAAATCAAATTATTCTGACGCTTTGCCGGGCTTTTCAGCATGTTTCTTGTAGCGATTCCGGAACTTGTCTACACGACCTGCAGTATCCACCAGTTTCATTTTTCCAGTGTAGAATGGGTGAGACATGTGGGAAATCTCCAACTTAACCAATGGGTACTCCTTACCATCTTCCCAAACTATGGAGTCTTTAGTTTCAATGGTGGAGCGGCTCATAAAAGCGTAGTCACATGAGATGTCTTTAAAAACCACTAACCTGAAGTTCTTTGGATGAAGGTCTTTTTTCATAATACGAATGGCAATTTTTATGGGAGTGCAAAGATAATGCAATTGAGTTGAATTGACAACATCCTATCCCTCAACTTTATGGAATCGCCCACTTAAATACATATAGCATTGAAAAGCAGTTTATTAGATGGATTTGCGGATGCAATTTTAATAAGACTGTTACGTTATCTTTGTCATCCTGTTGAATACCATGTCTCGGACCCGTCATTACCTGTATTTCATGCTTTTGAGTAGCCTTTTTTGGGCTTCATGTCGTAAAGATGACCTGCTTACCGACACTTCCGCTAAGTTGGAGTTTTCTTTAGACACGGTCATGTTCGATACCATTTTCACTTCCTTGGGCTCAACTACCCAACAACTGGTGATTTACAATCGTAACAGTCAACCACTGTTAATCAGCACAGTGCAACTCGCTGGCGGCAATGCCTCTCCCTACAGGATGAACCTCGATGGCATCCCTGGCAAGTCATTCTCCAATGTGGAAATTCCAGCTGACGATAGTTTGTTTCTGTTTGTGGAAGTTACCATTGACCCCACCTCTGTTAATACCCCTTTCATCGTTCAAGACTCGGTGGTTTTCGTTACCAATGGCAATATTCAAGATGTTGATTTGGTGGCATTTGGACAAAGAGCCAACTTTATTGTGGCCAATCAAGCTATTCAAACCGCAAATGGATTTTTAGCCTATGCACTTCTCAATACGAATCCCAACACCACGTATCATTTTACGGATACCTTGCCTTATGTGATTTGGGGTGGATATGCGGTAGTGGATTCTACACAAACCCTGATTATCGACCCTGGTGCGAAAATTTATTTTGGCAATTCATGCGGCATTTGTGTCTACCGGTACGGAACCATCAAGGTGCAGGGGACCCAACAGAATCCAGTCACTTTTGAAGGGGTCAGAAGAGAGTCTTATTATCAGGATGTACCCGGCCAGTGGGATCGCATTTGGATCAACGAGGGTAGCGTAGGAAATGAAATCAATTACGCAGAGATCAAGAACCCTTTTATTGGCATTCAAGCTGAATCGTTGCTTGATACGGCTCCCCCTAAGTTTCTAAAAATCACCAACACCAAAATCACCAACGCAAGTGGTTTCAGTGTGTTTGCCCGGTATTATAACATGGAAGTTAAAAACTCCGTGTTGGCACGGGCTGGTCAATATTCGGTGGCTTTGACCCGAGGTGGAGGTTATCGGTTCTTGCATACCACCATCGCCAATTATTGGAATTCAGGCCAACGATCAACACCGTCAGTTTACGTGAATGATTACGGATTGAATGCATCGGGTGGTTTGGAGTCATTCCCGCTTTATCAAGCCGATTTTGACAATTGCATCCTTTGGGGCGATAACGAAGAGGAGTTGGAACTTGATTTTGAATTCGG
>JBMTLM010000313.1:0-2729 GCA_049431185.1 Bacteroidia bacterium
TAAGTCCGCCACGATCGTTTTTGGATACAGATCGTTGGGCCCAATACATACTGATACTACTTAAAACAATGATGATGGTAGAATAGGTAAAGATCTCGGGCAAATCGAATACCAACCAATTGGATTGTGCCTGTCTGACGATGTATCCACTGGTAAGGCCGGCAAACATCATGACCATGCTGACCATGGAAAGCCATAGTAGAATTTTAAAAGTAGGTATCTGGGTAAGCCTTTCCCCGAGATTGTTCGATTTAGATACGTTTTCTTCCATCTAATGAATCAATTGATTTTGTCGATAACGATGATGAGTTGAACCAAAGGCAGGTAAATGAATGATCCAAACATCAAACTCCTTGCTGCTTCAACACTACAGGATTGGTAAAGTTTCCAAGCCTGCCAACTGAATACGACGGCAGCTGTGGTGCAAATAACAGTGGCCAGTAATCCGGTCATTCCAAAAACATAAGGAGTCACCCCAACCGGTATTAGGCTGAATGCATAGACGAAGGCCTGAAAGGCAGAGGCTTGATCTCTTCCACCCTTGGAGGGCAATAGCTCAAATCCAGCTTTCTTATAATCCTCATCCATCACCCAGGCAATGGCCCAGAAATGCGGAAACTGCCAAACAAATTGAATGCTGAACAATATCCAGGCATAAATATCAAATCCGCCGTGGGCCGCTACATATCCGAGCAAAGTAGGTATGGCTCCAGGGAATGCGCCTACAAAAACGGCAAATGGCGTAGTTCTTTTCAAAGGAGTGTACATCACGGTGTAACTCAATAGTGCCAAGAGGCCCAAGATGCCACTGGCCATGTTCATATAAAAAGTGAGGATAAACAATCCGGCTACACCGAAAACCACGGCGATGATTGCGGCCTCATTTACGCCCATGCGCTGGTCCGGAAGCGGACGCGCCTGAGTGCGGTTCATGAGCTTGTCAAGGTCTCTTTCCATGATTTGGTTAAAAGCGTTGGCTGAGCCTGTAACCAAGAAACCTCCAACCACCAGAAGCGCCATTTTGAACCAGTCAACTTCATCCCCTGAGCCTACGATGAAAGACATAGAAGCCGAAAAAACCACTAAAAGCGTAAGTCTGGTTTTGGTCAACTGCGCCAAGTCTCCGAATTTGGAGACGTTTTTCGTGTTGGGGCTATCGGCTGTTGTGTTTTTCATGAGGTTGCAAAGTTATCCAAAGAGCACCATTCAAAATGGAGCTACCTCATGAACGGAAGCCAATGATGCTTCTAACTTCGGCAATAGTGGCATCTGCACTTGCGTGGGCCTTTTCTGCACCCCGGTCCATGACCTTGGTGATCAATGCATCATCAGAGGAGATGCGTTGAATCTCTGCATGGATTGGCGCTATGAATTGCACCATGTCTTCTGCCAATTGTTTCTTCATGTCACCATATCGGATGGTGCAATCTTCATACTTGCTTTTGAAAAAGTCGATGGTCTCCGGTGTTGATACCAAACCCATCAACGCAAAAAGGTTTGCAACGGGCTCTGGCATTTCCTGACCGGGTGTATCAGGACCGCTGTCGGTAACGGCCCGCATGACTTTTTTGCGGATTACCTCCGGAGGGTCGGCCAGGAAAATGGCATTTCCTTCGCCCTCGCTTTTCCCCATTTTTCCTGAGCCATCCAATCCAGGGACTTTAACCAGGTTTGAGCCGAAGTTAAATGCCTGTGGCTCGGGGAAGGTGGTGCTATGGTACAGGCGATTAAAGCGATTTGCAAAGGTTCGCGCCATTTCCAGATGTTGTTCTTGATCCTTCCCAACGGGAACCTTGACGGCCTTGTGTATCAAGATGTCGGCTGCCATCAGGGTAGGATAGGTCAGCAGTCCAGCGTTGATATTGTCGGGGTGCTTCCTGATTTTTTCCTTGAAGGAGGTGCATCGTTCAAGCTCGCCCACATAGGCGTTCATGTTAAGTAGCAGATAAAGCTCCGCCGTTTCAGGCAGGTCGCTTTGTGCGTAAATCGTACATTTTTCAGGATCAATGCCACAGGCGAGGTATTCCGATAGGGCTTGACGAACGGAGCGTTTCAGGTTCTCCGGAGTGGGATGGGTTGTTAATGAATGGTAATCGGCGATAAAGAAAAAGCAATTGTAGGCTTCTTGCATCCGAACGAAATTTCGCACGGCACCAAAGTAGTTACCCAAATGTAAATTACCAGTTGGCCGTATGCCACTAACTACACGTTCCATAGAGGGCGAAATTACGATTTTTGACTAACTTAGCCGTCCTATTGATCGGTGATAAAATTGTGAATAAGCTTTGGCGGTTTTTCTTTTTCCTGAATGCGGTTGTAACGTTCCTTTTGCTGTTTCCCGCATTTTGGTATTTATTGCGTAAGCCATCCACCTTTCCCAAGGTCTTTCAGTTGAAACGATGGTGGTCCAAGTTTTTGATTGGCATTCCGGGCATCAGATACAAAGTCGTGGCATCAAGCGAGGTTCCTTTCCCCTTTCCTTGCATTATTTGTCCGAATCACGGATCGTATCTAGACATTATCATGACTTACAGGGTGCTGCCTCATTATTTTCATTTCATGGGTAAGGCAGAGCTGCAAAAGGTGCCGCTATTTAATCGGTTTTTTAAAGAAATGAATATCCTGGTGGATCGGTCGAGCATCGTGGCTTCCCATAAAGCTTTTGTGAGGGCTGCTGATGACCTTGACAAGGGAATCTCCATTGCTATTTTTCCCGAAGCGACGATTCC
>JBMTLM010000314.1:0-2765 GCA_049431185.1 Bacteroidia bacterium
CGGTAAATAACGCCTTCGGAAAATCCAAGCGGGGTACGGGTGTGCCCAGGACTTCAGCACACGAGGTTGTTCCTATGTCTGCCGTCAAAAAGCATTTCCCAAAGTCTGATGCCATGCAATGTGCCTTACGCATCGGGAGGACCATGATGACCAAACAGCATGCCGACTATATCCCTTTCCAAATCACGAACACGGTCTTGGGCGGTTATTTCGGATCCAGGCTGATGTCCAACATCAGAGAAGACAAAGGATTTACCTACGGAATCGGCTCCGCCATTGTGCCCAACATTCAATCCGGCTATTTCTTCATAGCTACAGAGGTGGGTAAGGAAGTATGTGCTTCGGCACTGGAAGAAATCTACAAGGAACTTTCAAAACTGGCTCATGACCCGATCCCGGAATCAGAAATCAACTTGGTTCGTAACTACTTGTTGGGTGAATTTCAACGAAACCTTGACGGCCCATTTGCGCTCGCTGACCGATTCAAAAACCTAAAATTGTATGGTCTCGGGTATGAATATTTGAATAATTATCTAGATTTTTTAAATAATTTTAGTTCGGATGTGGTCAGCGAAATGGCCAAAAAATACCTGTCACCAGCTTCCATGACTGAGATGGTGGCAGGTGGCTAAATTGTAGACCGGCTTCATAAAGCCCTGTTATTCAATACTTATTTTTTTGTAGCGATTTTTCTATAGGGTTGATGCATCGTAGCGTGAAAGACGTTCGTCTTTGAGACATTCCCTGATCAAGCGACACATTCGCCCATTGTAACAAATCCCATTACTTTATTATTATGTTACATTGAGCTAAATTTGTTTCTCCCCCTGAATCATCTACTGAACCCTAAAAAACGAATGCACTTGAAAAAAATCCTACTCCTGTTGTTAGTCTTTGGATGGAGCCTGTTTTACTCCACCAACACGATCGCCAGCCACGGAATGGGTGGAGAGCTCACATGGACCTGTCTGCCCAATGGACAATTCAAATTCCGTTTGAAATTTTATCGCGATTGCAGTGGTATTAACGCACCCAGCAGCGTGAACCTTACCACCACTGTGCCCGGGGTTCCCAATATTCCGATGCCACGTGTTCAAATCAACGATATCTCACCTCAGGGACTCATTCCAGCTGGAAATGCGCCATGTCCTGGTTGTGCCACACAAACCGCCAACATCGGCTTGGTTGAGGAGGATGTTTATGAATCTGCGGCCATCACGTTGAATGGAACACCTCCGGCAACGGGCTGGCAATTTTATTGGGGCGAGTGTTGTAGAAGCGGTTCGATCAACAATATAACCAACCCAGGTTCGATCGGTTTTCGTATTCGTGCCATCATGTATCCATACAACCCCGGAGGAGTAACACAGAATACCAACCCATGCTTTGACTCCTCTCCATACTTTGCCGAGCGTCCATCCACCATCATCTGTACAGGTTATCCGTTTAGATACAATCCTAACGCGATCGATCCCGAATTGGACTCATTGCGGTACGAGTGGGGCGCACCCCTCACGGATGCAGGGAACCCTGTGGCGTGGGCTCCGGGCTACAATGTGAACAGTCAATTACCCTCTGCAACTCAAAATGTCAATAACGTTGCGGCGACCATCAACCCCACCACAGGTGAAATTGCCTATACGTCTTTCACAGGTGGTTATTTTGCCACGGTTGTGAAGGTAACCGCCTACAAATGCAATATCAAAGTGGCGGAAATTTTTCGTGAGATCAATGTGGTGCTCAACAACAATTGCCCAACTACTGGAGGCCAAAACAATTTACCGCCCACCGTTCCCGCACCATTCCCTGATCCAGTAACCGGACTTTACACTAGCTATGTGGATACTGTTTACGCAGGAGATACCGTGCGCTTTCAATTTGCGGCCACCGATTTTCAATCGTTCAACAACGGCGTGCCGCAAACGGTTACCGTTGAAGCATCCGGAGCTGAATTTGGTGCCGGCTTCACCAACCCTAACGCAGGCTGTATCATTCCACCCTGTGCGACCTTGCTTCCAGCCACACCTACAGCCCTAAATCCCAACCAAGTTGCGCAAGGCCAATTTGCCGCCGTGACCAACTTCCAATGGGTAACCACCTGCCAGCATGTGGAAGGATTGGATACGAATTGTCGACGTATCATCAACTCGTACAATTTCGTAATCAAGGCCCGAGACAATTATTGTCCGGCCAATGCATCCTCCATCCAGACGGTCACCATCGTCATCGTACGCCCACCAAAACTGGATCCACCTATTTTAAGATGCGCCTCGGTAAACACGGACGGCAGTGTAGCGCTTACATGGAACAAATCCACTCCTCGTGATACCCAAAACATTTGGTATGCCTACGATGTCTATGCTTCCCTGAATCAAGCGGGGCCGTATCAATTGGTGGATAGTATCAAAACCGGATTCTTGAATCCCGCATCCTACAGTTATACCCATTCGGCTGCCTCGCTCAATGCGCTTTTTGGTACCAATGCGCAACAGCAATCCATCTACTACTATCTCAAAACACGATCAGGATGTAATGGTGACAGTGTTTCTGACTCCTCCAACATTTTGCGCACCATCAAGCTGGATGCCGTGCTTAACGGGGGCAATGCTGACTTATCATGGAATGCACTTTCAACCCCTCCCTTAAGCTCTCATGTGAATAACAAATATCTGATTCATAGAGAATTTCCCGCTGGGACATGGACCTTGATCGATAGCACTTTCAACCTCAACTACACCGATCCGTTCCCTCAAACCCAATGTCAG
>JBMTLM010000315.1:0-2758 GCA_049431185.1 Bacteroidia bacterium
AGTGAAGGAGGGAGAAACGGTGAAATGCTTGAGTATTTTGGCCGAGGTGCTGATGGGAATGGAATGCGACATGCCATAACGGAACTGATCATCCTCCTTAAACAACAGGCTATCCTTGGTTTGGATGTTGTTTTGGAAATTGTTTTGATAGCTGATGCCGATCTTCTCATACCACTTTTCTCCCCCTACGACGGATTTCCTTTTGAACGGATAAATCCGGTTGACGCTGAAGTTGGTGTTGGGGAGGCTCATCGATACGTCCTTGGTGATGGTGTTCTGACTGTGAGTCAAACTCGCAGAAAGGGAATAGGGCTTGCCGCTCCAGTTTTTTGACCATGCAATCGATGATTGAAAGGTGTTGGTGAGATAATTGCCGGCTGAGGAAATGTTGTTTTGATAGTACCCCGAACTACCTGCATTCACATTGGCGGAAAAGTTGCTGCCAGGTCGCGCTTTGGAATCCTGTCTGTGATTCCATCGGATGAAGAAGTCTTTGAAGAGGTTGTAGTCGGGCAACTCCTTTTCCGACGTTTTGATTTCCGAATAACTAACAGAAAGATTTCCATTGAACCGATATCTTACTGCATAGTTGGAATTGAATTTGGCCGCCCAACTTCCCAAAGTGTAAATGTCGCCTGTGAGGGCAAAGTCGACCACGTCGCCAATCCCGAAATAATATCCGCCATCCTTGAAAAAGAAGCCCAAGCGCCCCGACTCGCCATAGGACGGAAACAGGATGCCCGAAGCCCTTCCCTTACGGGTGGGAAAATAGCCGAATGGAATCATCAGTGGCGTCGGTACGTCCTCAATCACCAGCCATGCTGGACCGGTGACTACCTTGTTGTCTTGTATGACCTTTAACTTATTGGATGATATTGAAAAATGAGGATGCGGCAAGTCGCATGTGGTGTAGGCTCCTTTGCGGATGAAGTAGTTTTTGTCATCCGTTTTTTTGACTGTTTCACCCAGTATGTAGCCATCTCCTTGACGGGTGTTCACTTCGGTAATGCGTCCTTTCTTGGTGTCAAAATTGTAGGTAACGGTATGTGCGGTGAAAGTTTCATCCTTCTGTTTGAAAACGGGCAGGTCCATGTCGGCCCCCGTTGAATCCACCCCGCCTTTGGATAAAAGCTCCCTTTTGGTCCAGTCGACCTCGATAAAGTGGGCATCCAATTCAATGTCCTCATACCTGACTTTGGCTTTTCCATACAGATACACTTTTTCTCCCGGGATATCGAACCGAATCGAATCCGAGGCCGAATATTTCACTTTTGACTTAAGCGAAGAGGTGGAAGCGCTATCGGCCTTTGGCACGGAAAGTGTTGAGTCACTGCCTTGAGCTAGCAGGGCATCAGCCATGCCGACAAACAACAAAACACTCAAAAAAGTGGTTAATATTTTTGTTGATATTGGCTTCCCCCGTGAAGGCATCAGATGTCGGTGGCGCGTAAATTTGAGAGTTCAAAGCTACAAAATTTAAGGATGTTCATTTTCAATGCCATAAGGTTAATTACCCTGACACTTACGTTGTTGGCATTAACCTCCTTTGCCCTTTCGAACAAACCGCCCAAGTATCAGATTAAGACCATCGTGATTGATGCGGGTCATGGCGGGCATGATTCGGGTTGCTTGGGTGCCTCATCCAAAGAGAAGCATATCGCCTTGGCCGTTTCGTTAAAGTTGGGGGAATTGATTGAGCGTTTTTTCCCTGATATCAAGGTCGTGTACACGCGCAAGACGGATGTGTTCGTGGAGTTACACGAGCGCGCTGCCATCGCCAACCGTCACAAGGCGGATTTGTTTATATGCATTCACTGCAACGCTGGCCCTTCCAGTGCTTATGGAGCGGAAACTTTCGTCATGGGCTTACACAAATCCGACGACAACCTAGCCGTTGCACGGAGGGAAAACGAGTCAGCCTTGCTCGAAAAGGATTATCAAACCAATTACGAAGGCTATGATCCAAAGTCGCCGGAGGCACACATTATCTTTTCACTTTATCAGAATGCATACATGGAACAAAGCTTGGACTTCGCTTCCCGTGTGCAGAATGAGTTTGAATTCCATTCGGGTAGATATAACCGCGGGGTAAAGCAGGCCGGCTTCTTGGTGCTTTACAGGACTGCCATGCCTAGCGTGCTGATTGAATTAGGGTTTTTGACGAATGCCAAGGATGAGAAATTCCTGGTCACCACGGAGGGCCAGGAAAGCATGGCCAATTCCATTTTGAAGGCCTTTCGAAGCTATAAGCTCGATGCCGAAAGGAAGTCCAACGGTGAGTCAAGGCCCGTGAAGGGTGGAGGCATGGAATTGCCGCCGGAACCCTCTTCCGCAAATACGGTAAAACCAGTTGAAAAACCCTCTGTTTCAACCACAAAGGTTGATTCTAGTGTTGTTGATACGTCAAAAAATGCATCGGTACCATCGCCAGCCGATTCGGCGCTACAGGTGTATTATACCATTCAAGTGGGTGCCATAGCCCCCAACAGCAATCATTCGGGTTCGAAATATCAGCGTCACAAGGACTGTTTTTCCATCAAGGGTGAGGATGGTTACAATCGCTTTTTCATAGGTCGTTATGTTACCATGGAACTGGCTCTTGCAGATTTGAAACGGGTTAAGGGATTGGGCTTTACCGATGCTTTTGTTTGTGCCATCGCCAATGGGCGCAAGATTTCGGCTAAGGAAGCGGCCCAAATGCCCAAAAACAAGTAAATTCGCATGTCATTAATGCGTTTGGTTTAAGTGAAGTTTCCCA
>JBMTLM010000316.1:0-2754 GCA_049431185.1 Bacteroidia bacterium
AAAAATTCCTGGCAATGTACTACAAGGTTTACACCGATATTCGTTTGCTAGGAACCCCGCCCGAGAATATTGGCAAGTACGGCGGCGATACCGACAACTGGATGTGGCCTCGTCACACCTGCGACATTGCCTTGTTCCGTATTTATGCGGATGGCAACAACAATCCTGCCGCGTTCAACAAAGACAACAAGCCTTTTACCCCGGCTTACTCTTTCCCGATCAATACCCAAGGCGCCACTGAGAACAGTTACGCCATGATCCTTGGTTACCCAGGTCGTACCCAGCGTTACACGTACAGCGAAGGCATCAAGTATTTCTCCGAAATGGAGCGCCCCATGCGTGTTCGTGTCCGTCGCGAAATCCTGGATGTATACGAGGAGTATATGCAATCTGATGCTAAAATCAAATTGATGTATGCCGACAAGCATGCCGGTTTGAGTAACTACTGGAAGAAGTTCATGGGAGAGGCGACTTCACTGAAAAGTTTGGGTATATATGAGCGTCGCAAAGCGGAGGAGAATGCATTTGCCAAATGGGTGAAAGACGGCAACCGCAAAGAGTATGAAAATGTGCTTTCGTCCTACGATCAGGCTTATGGCATGGTGCGCAAGTTCGGCTTATACAGTGTTTACATGCAGGACGGACTGGCCAACTCCCAACCGATGGTATTGGCTATGGGGTTGTCGAAGCTTGAAGAGACATTGAAAGACAAATCCAAAAAAGAGGAGGCCTCCAAAATGGCAAAGGAAATGTCAGCAGATTTGGATGGTACATTCAAAGACTATCACGAGCCTTTGGAGCAAAAGGTTTTGGCAACGGTTCTTCGTCGAGTAATCGAGGATTTGGACAATTCTGTTTTACCCAAGGAAATTACAGAGATGGCAGGTAAGTACAAGCGTAACTATGATCTCATGGCAGCAGATATGTGGAAGCGCTCCGTGTTGGTTTCTCGAGCCAAATACGAGGCCTTCTTGAAATCCCCCTCTTTGAAAACGTTACAGAAGGATCCCATTTACACGGTGGTTTCAGCCTACTCTGGCATGTTGAATAAAACCATGATGCCGGAAATCACCAAGGTCAATGGAATATTGGGAAAGGCCAATCGATTGTTCCAAGGTGCCATGTTGGAGATGAATGCCGGAAAGCTGATGGCGCCTGATGCCAACGGCACAATGCGTTTGACCTATGGCCAAGTCCTTCCTTACAACGGCAAGGATGCCGTTTCCTTCAAGGAGTACACCACCTCCAAGGGTGTGGTGGAGAAATACATCCCGGGTGATTACGAGTTCGATGCTCCCAAACGTCTCATCGACATGATGAAGCGCCGTGATTTTGGCCCCTATGCCGACAAAGACGGTGAGTTGCGCATCTGTTTTATCACCAACAATGACATCACTGGTGGAAACAGCGGCAGTCCCATCATCAATGGCAATGGCGAGTTGATCGGAACGGCTTTTGATGGCAACTGGGAAGCTATCTCCAGCGACTTCGCATTCGAGCCCAACTACCAACGGACCATTGGCGTGGATATCCGTTATACCTTGTTCATCATCGATAAATTCGGGGGTGCAGGTCATTTGTTAAAAGAGATGAAATTGGTGGATGCGCCATCACCTGGTCCCGTAGTAAAAGAGGTTCAAGCCCCTCAGATGACCACACCTCCACTCGAATTGAAATCGGAGGCTAGCCCCAAAATCAAAACCAATACGCCTGCCAAAGTCATAAAGCCTACCACCAAATAATAGGGTTCGCTTTTGATCTGTGAAGGAGCCGCACATGTTGCGGCTCCTTTTTTTAAAAACCCCTTTGATATTTTAAAAGCAGTTGTTAGATTTGAAAAACATTGTCTTCGAATCTTCCTCATGCAAAAGAAAAGCGAAAGGCTTTTCAGGATTTTTAAAAGACTCAAAGACCATCCTCAAACGGCTGAAGAGCTTTTTAGGTGGTGCAAGAGCCAAAATATTCCTGCTAGTCTCCGAACGGTTTATCGGTATTTAGAAGAATTAAGCACCAATAGCCCTGAAAACGGTTTTCATGTGGTTTCAGAAGGGGTCGGTATTCGCGATTTGAAATGGAAGGCCGTTCCCAATGCGGATCATCATGCAACCCTGCTAGGCGATGCTTTGAGTGGTTTCCACATCATCAGCCAGCTTTCGGGAGCCAATTCCATACCTGTTGGAAATGTGGAGGCAGCCGGAATGACCAAGGATGTTTTGCAATCCATTTCCACGACAGATCTGCAAATATCGACGTTGTTGAATAACTTGATTGTTACCAATTGGGGAAGGGCTTTATACAGTGAAAAGGATCGATCCATAATGGCAAATGCGCTTCAAGCGATTGAGTCAAAGCTCAAGGTTGAGATATCGCTATTGGACCAATTGCAAGCGGAGGAGCCTATGAAGGGCATTCGGATTTGGAAATTGTATGCCTTGGTTTTTCATCGCGGTTCGATTTTCATCGCAAGTGGATTGGATACTTCTTCAAAGCTGTACTTTCTTGATTTGGAAAGTATCGTGTCCATAAAATTGACAAAACAACAATTCAGAAATAGTATTTCCCGACCAACGATCAATAAACAGCTTGAAACAAGGTTTGGCATTACCGCTCATGATGGTCAGGTTTATAAAGTGAAATTGGCATTTCACCCTTCCGACGCCAAGATGGTTACTGGCTTCCTGAATCCGTTTCTTCAAAAAAGGGTTTGGCATCCCAATCAACGATTTTCAAAGGACCCTTCAGGTCGTTATTTGA
>JBMTLM010000317.1:0-2750 GCA_049431185.1 Bacteroidia bacterium
ACTAATGACCAATGACTAATGACCAATGACTAATGACCAATGACTAATGACCAATGACTAATGACCAATAACGTTTACCTATCTTTGCATTATTAAACTTAAAAACATGCGTACCGCAACCATCCACACCTCGAAAGGCATCATGGAAGTAGAATTCTTCGATGAGGACGCCCCTAACACTGTCGACAACTTTTGTACTCTCGCTAAGAAAGGATTTTACAATGGATTGAAATTCCATCGCGTAATACCTGATTTTGTCATTCAAGGTGGCTGTCCGCACGGCACAGGAACCGGTGGTCCTGGCTACAAAATCAAGTGCGAGCTCAATGGCGGCAACCAATACCACGACCGTGGCGTACTCTCTATGGCGCATGCTGGTAGGGATACCGGTGGCTCCCAGTTTTTCATCTGCCACAGCCGCAAAAACACCGCCCACCTCGACCGCAACCATACTTGTTTTGGCAAAGTGGTGGATGGCTTGGAGGTGATTGACGACATCCGCGCAGGCGACTTGATCGAAAAGATTGAGATCCACGAGAGCTGATCTCTGCCACGCATGACGCTCCCTTTTAATGTCAGAGTTTACGGCATCTTGATTCACGAGGGCAAGCTGTTGGTTTCCGATGAACGGTATGGCGATTTCGAATTCACGAAGCTGCCCGGTGGCGGATTGCAATTCGGCGAAGGCACCATCGAATGCTTGAAAAGGGAATTTTTAGAGGAAGCTGAATTGGAAATTGACGTCGTGCAACACTTCTATACGGTTGACTTCTTTCAACCCTCCGCCTTCAACCCCAACCATCAGGTCATCAGCATTTATTATCTGGTACAACCAGCTAAAAACATGTTCGAAGACCCTTCACTCAATGAGCACAACGAACATCGATTACGCTGGGTGCCGTTAAGTGAGGTTTCATCAGACACCTTTACGCTCCCCATCGACAAACATGTGGCGGGTAAGATAGCCCATATGGTCATTTGAAGATCTTAAGGCCAAGGTACGCTATCAATAGGTTCTTGTTACAAAGCCGTTGGCAATATAACTATTGCCTTTGTCAAGTTGAAGAATGGAGTATGTGGTTTGTGGCTGATCGATGCGTCTAATAGAAACCAACTGCTCGAAAGCGGTTCCTTTTTTCGATTGATCCCAGACTTTCAACTGTAACCTTCCAGTTAAATCGCACAAGTCACTCACACCATAAATTTTAGCCATCTTCGATAAAGAGGCAAAACCATGGCCCTTCACAAAAAGAGGATGATCGGAAGTTAAAACGATGGAATGGCGTTTGGTTTTCAACTCAAATAAAGTCACATGCCTGATTTCAACCTGATGCTTTACGAAACCGCTTTCAACGGCATCTGATTGCTCATCATAAACCATGATGGGGTCATACGTTGAAAGATCCTCTATGGCCGTCAATCCTTCAGGACTTTGTAGCAGGGTGCCAGCAACAAAACAGCATCCCGTTGACATCACTTCAGAAATAGCCACGTCAGGCCACTTTTTTCCGGAATAAATATCTTCAATCACGAAACGATACTTATCCTTTTGCTCAACATCCATGGCCTCATCACCAGGAAGCGAAAAAGATTGTCCACCCATCTGATCCATCAATTCAAGATAACATAACGGAGCTCCGTTTTTATAAACCTTGAATTTCTTGACCCTGGAATTGTTTTCCCAGCTGCTGATGGATGATTGATATCCGTTAAATATCAAATTCACTCCTGAAGATACGACCTCAAACCAGTCACCAACGCCAAATCCTTCAGAACCCTCCACCCATGCGGTCATGGGATCCTCATCCGTTAAATTACTATAGCCATAAGAAAAACTACCCTGTGGCTTTAAAACAGAGGATGAGCCATAGGAGGTGATGTCGCGAGCACAATCATAATAGAAAAAACCAGGCCCGCCCCCTGATCTCTCCAACGCTTCTTCTTCCCTCCGGATGGCAGGCCAATCGACCCTCGACATCTGTTCATTACCAACTGCATAAACGGTAGGAAGCTTCGTGTCTACATTTGCCTTACCTGTATTTGAAATAAATGTGCTGTCGACAGCCTTAGAAGCCTTTTGCGGAGCGGGATTGTTTGTACATGAAACCAATAAAAAACAGCAAAGCAACCGGCATGCACAAAGGATAGAATCAGCGTGTTTCATTTTTCTTAAGGATATTTTGAATTGGGTGCGATTATAAATTGTTTAACAGTTCATCAAGTTAGTTGCTCATAACATAATCGGATGCTAAAAACTTAGTCAATAGCAAATATCTTGGCATTTAAAAACCCTTCTTCCCGCAATTGCAGCAGCATGCGCTTGTCGCCTTCGGTCCTGCCAGTACCACGTGACACCACATGGTATCTGCGGGTCTTGCCCGTAAAATCGTTGCCAATGAAGAAATCCAGATCCGATGATTTGAGGTAAAGATCCGATGCAAAATACAATGCATGCACCAGATCGGTCGTAGACCAATAGGAAATGTAGGTTTGTTGTAATGAGTCGAGCGTTGACTTGGAACCCGGAATCAATTCGATTTCCGGCATGCCGTTTAACTTGACCAATTTGCTTGAACTGAACATCGTATCCAACTCGGGCGAGTACTTGATCAAATTAAGCACGCGGATGGATACAGGGGCCACACCGGCCAGATGAGAACCTATTCGAATGGCAGCAGAACGGGAAAGATCAATGATGCGGTTTTTAATAAAAGGCCCGCGATCATTGATACGCACTATCACGTTCTTCC
>JBMTLM010000318.1:0-2750 GCA_049431185.1 Bacteroidia bacterium
CGCAATTTCACCGGCAGTGGTGGGAGCAACCGATCCTTCATTGTTTTCTCCGTCCGTCAGCAGTATGATCACCTTGCTCTTGGTGGGACTGTCTTTGATACGTGAAACCGCAGTAGCGAGTCCTTCACCAATGGCCGTTCCATCGCTGAGCATTCCGCTTTTTAATCCATCCATCATGTTCAGTAATACGGAGTGGTCGCTGGTGATTGGGCATTGGGTGAAACTTTCACCTGAAAATACGACTAACCCGATCAAATCATTGTTTCGGCCTTGAATGAATTCCTTGGCCACTTTTTTGGCGGCTTCGATACGGTTGGGTTTCAAGTCTTCAGCCAACATACTGCCGGACACATCCAATGCCAAAACGATGGAGATACCCTCTGAGGTTACATTGCTGCCGCTCGATGACGAACGTGGCCTTGCCAATCCAATGACGATACAAATGAGGGCTATGTATCTTAATAGGTCGGGGATCCATGCCAATCGCGTTTTCCACGTCTTGGGCCTCTGCAACAGTGTGTTTGCGTCAGAGAAAGGGACGGTGGTTTTTTCCCTTCTGAGGTAGGTCCATTGGAATACAATCGCCAGCGGTATCAGCAAGAGCAGATACAACATCTCAGGGTTTGCAAATTCCATTCCGCTCATCATGCCTTTGGGGATTCAGCAATCACTGTCTGCATTTTGTTTTCAAAGACAAATTTCCTGACCACATCCAGGCTTCTGGTGTTCTCATCACCAATGGGCGTGCCTTTGGCAAACTTGACCATATCTGCCATTCGTAAAACATAACCAATGCCATCAGTCGCATCGGAAGGGATGAATGACAATGCCAGGATTTCATCCGTGGTCATCTCCATGGCTCCTAAGTTCCATCTTTCCGAAATAAATTCCCTAAGGATGTCGGTGAGTTCGGTGTGATATTCCTTATATAAGCCTTGCTGCCACAATTTCTTTTGCTCCAACTTTAACAGTGCCTGTAAGGCTTTTTCATGACATGGAATAGGAGGGGCGGCAGGTAGCGCTTTTGTTGGCTTGGTAAGTCTAGAACTGTATTTTTTCCAAAGGATGAAAAGGATTACGGCTCCGATGGCCAAAAGGATCCAACCGATATGGTCAAAAATCGAAAATGGTACTTGCTCGATTTCCTTGATGTCTTTGATGGCTTGGGTCGTATCTACAGGAATGGACTGCACTTGGAGCAGCAAGGGATTGGTGGTGATTCGGACAGTGTCATCCTTTTCAGATCCGCTCATCAAAAAGTTAAATGGCACAATCACATGATAACCGGAATCGAAACCGGTGATCATCAGTGTTTGACTCAAGGTTATTACGCTTTCAGAGTTTGCGACGGTATCGATACCGGAACGCGATACCACCTCCAACATCGAAAAGGTATCGGCAACGGCTGGGAATATAACCTTCTTTTTACCGTTCCCTTGGTATATCAATTGCAGTTTGGTTTGTTGCCCGATAAGGATGATATTGGTGTCTAAACGGGCAAAAACCGAATCTGGATTGGCTTGAGCGCATTCGGCTCCCGTTGCTCCAATCAATAGCATTAGAAAAAACATCAAGCGTTTCATGCCCTTTTATCCCTCCGATTAAACAAATTAACCAATGGTACCACATAACTCTCACCGGTGGCAATACGAACATGATCGACGCCGCTCTTGTTCAATTGCTCCACAAGCCTCTTTTCTCGCTCAACGGCTTTTTGAGAGTACCAGGCTCGTGTTTTGGAATCACCGGTATCCACCAAAACCTTTTGCCCCGTTTCCGTATCCTCAAAATGAACAAGTCCGATGTTTGGTAGGTGTTGCTCTCTAACATCGCTGACGCGTATGGCTACCAAATCATGCTTGCGCGATGCCACCTTGAGGGCATCTGAAAAGTCATTTGAAATGAAGTCTGAAATTACAAATGCGATGCATCGCTTTTTAACCATGTTGGTGAAGTATCGCAGACCGGCTGCAATATCGGTACCTTTGCCGTGCGGCTCAAATTCCAAAAGTTCCTTGATGATTCGCAATATGTGTGTTCGGCCTTTTTTGGGAGGAATGAATTTTTCAATTCGATCGGAAAAAAGGATAACACCGGTTTTGTCGTTGTTCTGAATCGCCGAGAAAGCCAATACGGCGCAAAGCTCTGTGATGAGTTCCCTTTTGAATTGCTTGGAGGTACCGAAATTGCCCGAACCGCTGATGTCAACCAACAGCATGACCGTCATTTCCCGTTCCTCTTCGAAAACCTTCACATAAGGATGATTGAAACGTGCCGTCACATTCCAATCGATGTTGCGGATATCATCGCCAGGGATGTATTCACGCACTTCACTGAAAGCCATACCACGGCCTTTGAAGGCACTTTGGTATTCGCCGGAAAAAATCTGGCTCGACAATCCCTTGGTGCGGATTTCAATGGTTCGAATCTGCTTTAACAAATCAACGGTATCCACGGACCTTCACAGTTGAATTCCAAAAATATTGCACGTACAATGTTGTCTGATCAAGTTCCATCATGGTACCTCTACGGCATTGAGGATTTGATTGATCAATGCATCCGTAGTGATATTTTCTGCTTCAGCCTCATACGTGAGTCCAATGCGATGTCTGAGGATATCATGGCAAACGGCCCTGATGTCTTCCGGAATCACATAACCTCTGCGTTTGATGAATGCGTAGGCCTTGGACGCCAGCGCCAGGTTGATACTGGCTCTTGGAGAGGCACCGTAACTGATAAACTGTTTGATT
>JBMTLM010000319.1:0-2730 GCA_049431185.1 Bacteroidia bacterium
ATGCCACCAATGGGTCCTAAAAGACTGGAGTAAGCAATTAGCCAGGTGAAAATGTAACCGCTTGGGTCTGCTATCAGTTTCCAAGGCATGATCAGGATTCCTAAAATGCCTGTGATGTATCCTCCAATTTGGAAGTTGATTTTGGATGGATGCAGATTCATGAAATCATTTGCAGGGCTAACGATATTGGCTGCGATATTGGTTGCCAAAGTCGACAAGGCAATGGCAATCATGAAAAGGGTTATGAGCCATGCGCCATCAAACCTTTCGGCAAGAATCAACGGATCCCAAATGATTTCGCCGAAAATGATGGCAGTTGCTGATGTTACTACTACACCGATGAAGGCGAAAACAGTCATCGAAGGTGGAAGGCCAAACAACTGGCCTTTTATTTGAGCCTTTTGTGAGATGGCAAACCTGGTGAAATCAGGGATGTTCAATGATATGGTTGCCCAGAAACCTACCATCCCCGTAAGGGCTGGAAAGAAAAAGTTCCAGAAGTCATGGTTGTTCGTGAATTTGGAGGGTTGCATTAGGATTGGGCCAAGGCCATTGGCGTTTGAAACGGCCCATACAAATAGCGCAATTGCAGCGATAGGTAGGAAGTATGCTTTGAATACAAGAAGCTTCTTGATGCTATCCTGTCCTTTTTTAACAACGTACATGTTCACCAACCAAAACAACAGAAAGGTGATCGCAGGTCCGGTTTTCAATCCCATGAAACCAGGTAAAACATCCGGAATGGATTCGATGGTGGGCATCCATGTTTTTAGGATGATATATATGGCGTAACCGCCAATCCATGTTTGGATACCGAACCAACCACATGCTACTATGGCTCGAAGTATGGCGGGGATATTGGCTCCCTTTACACCGAAACTGGCTCTGGCGAATACCGGATACGGTATACCATACTTAGCTCCAGCATGACCATTGAGCATCATAGGAATCAACACAATGGTGTTGCCGAGGAAAATGGTCAGTACGGATTGCCACCAATTCATGCCACCATCAATCAGTGAGCCAGCAAGCATGTATGTTGGAATACACAAGCTCATACTGATCCATAAGGCTGTAAAGTTCCAAGTGTTCCAATTTCGTTTTTCCTTTGGAATTGGAGCCAATTCTTCGGAATAGAGCGATTTATCGGCTGACAGTTCCTTTAATCGTTCATTGCTCATTATCGCTTCTGTGTTGTTTGGCAATCAAAATTGCAGATCTATCACCTATGCAGTTGATTATTGCTACCTGATTTTTTTACGATGATGGATTGCTTTGGCATGTCAACCCGATTACCGGTTGACTTTCGATCAATGCTTTCCAAAATTCCTGACTAGATTCATTTACAATGGAAGGATCTAATTCCAATGGATGCCATTTTAAATTGGACAACCCCGTCGATTCCAAACAATGCTCATGAGTCGATTTTTCTAGATGGAAATTAATCAATTCTATATGACTTCCATCCTCCTGGTATAGTCGATACGTGATTTTCGATCCTTCATTACGGCTTTCGTTCTCGCGAGTAAATCCGTATTTGCGTATAGTTTCAACGGGTGATTCATAATCCGGATTGCTGTTGATGGTGACAAACCGGGCACCGGGTTTCAAGTGTGTAGCAATAACCTTTGCGAATGCTGTCAGCTCTGCTATGTTTGATGCATAGTTGAGCAAATAGGAGGCGGTTATCAGGTCAAACTGTTCATTCAAATCGAGATTGAGCACATTTTGAACGTGATAGATGATGTCGAGTGGATGTTCTGCTTCAGAAGCCCTGGCAAGATCAATCATGCCTTTTGATATATCTACGCCTACAACTGCTGCTGCTCCCCTTAATTTCAATTGTCTGGTATAAAATCCATCTCCACAGGCCAGGTCGAGTACCTTTTTGCCAGATAAATCCCCAACCAAGTTGAAAAAAGTATACGCTTCGGCAAATTGCCTCCATGGTTGAAGTTTTGATAACTGGTATTCCCTTGAAATTCGATCATAGTCTGTTGCCATAATGAGTTTGTTATTTTAGGTGGGAATAGTACTCGCGATGAATTTAATTTTTGGTTCATAATAAAAGAGAGATGCAATGCAGCTCTCTTTTTCAGCACTCAAAAATTCTTTTATGAATCGGAAAACTTGGATTTTGATTACAAAGCCAAATCCGTTGTTGCTACGGCTACGATACGTCCGTTAACGATAACTGGAACGGCCCTGGTCTTCATCCAGATGTTGCCACCGCCTGCATCAAAATAGGGCGCTGTCCATACGGCGTAACCACTATCGATGGGCGTCCTCAACCAAGCTTGGTCATTGATGTGATACGCCGTGTCCATCAAACTGGTCGTTAACAGGCTATCTCCGGAGCGGTACCAATAGGGGCTATCGGTTGCCAATTCCGAGCTATCTAAAAGAGTTACCGTAGATCCAAAGAAGAAAGACGGGTTGGCCAGTAAGTATTGCTTCACCCGGTTTGATACATCCACGGAAGTGGGAGGGGTAGCCACCAAATTCGATACGAACCCATTTAAAGCGGTTTCAACCTGTTGCTCATTCGAAATCTCAGGTGTTTCCGGATCATCTTTCTTGCAAGCAAAAAGCAACGTAGCGCATGTTGCGAACAGTAATAAACTAGTTGGATTCTTCATCTGATTTATGTTTTAGGGTTTGTGTGTTTTGCAATAGTAAGGTTTATTGTGATGCAACCAAGTAACTCAATGAATTCACTCAAAAAAAACA
>JBMTLM010000320.1:0-2720 GCA_049431185.1 Bacteroidia bacterium
GAATGGGATAAGTTGATCATTGGTCTGACAAACTTTGTTGACGAACGGCTTCGTACAACACCATACCTGCAGCAACTGAAACATTCAAAGACCCAACTGATCCGATCATGGGGATGCGTGCTACCCGATCACATCGTTTGAGATATTCCGGCGAGATACCATCTTCTTCTGATCCCATGATAATACAGAGGGGGGAAGTTAAATCGGTAGTAAAAACACTTTCCGTACCTTTTTCACTACATCCCAATACCATGAACCCTGACTCCTTCATGTAATCGATGGCATTCTTGAGGTTGTGTTCTCGACAAATGGTAATCCTGCTTAAGGCACCGGCGGAGGCTTTCATGGCATCACCGTTGGCGGGAGCACCGCCGCGTTCAGGGATTAGAACCGCCCCTACTCCCATGCATTCAGCGGTGCGGCAGATGGCACCGAAGTTGCGGACATCCGTAATCCGATCTAACATCAACACAATAGGTATTCTACCCGATTCAAACAAACCCGGCACCACATGTTCCAGTTTTTGATAGGCGACTTCCGTGATGAAAGCCACTACACCTTGATGGTTGGAGCGCGTAAGGCGGTTCAGTTTTTCGACAGGAACCTCCACCGGGCGCATATCATGTTCGCGCATCATTTTCTTTAATGCGGTAGCCGCAGCGCCTGACAGATTACGTTGAATGAAAACACGATCCAACTCCTTGCCACTTTGGATGGCCTCCATTACAGGATGAATGCCAAAAACCATCATCCCATCTGACGTATTCCCTGAATTACCGAAACGTTTTTCCATCAGTATGAATCATTGTAAATCCTGCCATCGCGCCAAGTCTCAACAGCCCTGTACCACGGAATATCGTAATACGGATTTCGGCGTAACATGAAATCATTGTCGGTAAATGGATTTTTCTTTTTTTCAAACACGAAATTCAAGGTGGGCTGTCCAGCGGTTTGACTGTATAACCATGTCTCGGTGTTGTTGCTGCGATAAACCGTTCCCGGTGTACCAAAAATGACGAAGATGAGACCGCGATCTGTTTTCCAGCCTTCCAGGTAGGATGTGAATAAACGATTGGCAGTCTGTACACGACCATAATATGCCTTGATCAACTCCCTGGCGCGTTCACGATTACCAGCCTTATCGATCCAAAACTCATCCACGGCTGCTTTGATGTTTTTGGATGAAGAGATTTTAGAAAACTCTTCCCTGGTTGTCAAATACCGAACGGATTCCAACAATCCGTTCACATTGGTTAACCTTGGAAAATCCTCATTGAAAACAAAAAACGAATATCCTTCGGCAACCATGGTGTCGTATTGAAAATGATATATACCGGTTTTTTCGAGCGGAATAGGGTCTGATTCATCGACGGATATGAGGTAGCTTTCATCAGCAACATAACTCAAAACAGGTTGCCTATCATCGGAAAATGGAGGCTCCGCCATTGGATAGGTTGATTTGAAGTAACGCATAAACACGGGCCTTTTTTGTCCAGCCGTTTGTATGATTCTAACATTGATAGGTTGATCATTGAAACCTCGAATGAGTGGTGCGTTAGTGCTTGCGTCGGCCAGGAGAAAATGACCGGCAGGCTGAATACCGGTCCTGTCGATGGTCATGATATCCGTTACCGATTGGTTTCTGTTCAAGTCGGAGAAATCGATCCGCATAAAATAATTGGCACTGTCAGGGGCAAAAATGCTGATGCTACCCCTGGCTTTGAACAAAGGATCAACGGATTGCGCACATGAAAGGTAATGGACCCCGGAATCAATTATTATCTTGGATTCCATGTCCCTGTAAATCGCGTAAGAAATGGCATAAGAGGCAGTGGCAGTGGTATCGCCCGTGACATACAACAAATCCGAAGCAAGGAATTCATAAAGCAAGCGCATGGAATCCCCTTCTGCAACAACAGGTCGATAATCGGGGAAAATAAAGCTCAATCCGTTAGAGTACCGGTAGGCCAAATTGACATTGCTCAATTTGGAAGGACCTGAACAAGAGATGACCAGGACCAACAAAAGAAGTTTCAAAGAATTACGGGCGAACTGCACGTTGTAAAATTAGTAAAAGGCTAGAAGTAATTGACTACCCCAAAATGGACCTTGGCGGTTTTAAAGAGTATCGGGTTGCCTTGTTCGCTACCAAGTGCATAATTGATAGAGAAGATGCCCAATTTAGAGTCGAAGGCGATCCCGGCACCAAACCCATAAGGCGTGTCTCGCAGGTAGTCAAATCCCGTATTACGCTCGTACCAGCCTTGATCAAAAAACAAACTCAAATAGGAGTTGCGATCCAACAGGTAGCGGAGCTCACCCGTACCAATGGCATAAGCAGTTGCACGAAGAGACTCTTCATCAAACCCCCTCAACGTATTGATTCCTCCAAAACGATATAGTTCATTGTCGAAAAGGCCGCTGCCTTGTGTGATCCCTCCCTTACCTAATACCGCAAACACCCAACGGCCGGACAATGGGAAAAAGCCGCCTAGTGAAACCTCACTATCGATCTGTAGCGACTTCAATTCAACAGAATCATACAAGGCTTCAGGCAATGCACTGTTTTGTTTGACTATACGATTACCGGCTGAAATGGAAAAATCAATCAAATAACCCTTTTTAGGATTCAACTTGTAATCAACCACAAGCTTTTTGATTCCCGCCCCGTAAAGCGTTTTACGAACATCGGCAAAAGGAGGCAAAACGGTAGCGTTTCG
>JBMTLM010000321.1:0-2707 GCA_049431185.1 Bacteroidia bacterium
CATCTATGTCCTTTATTGAACTTGCCACGCAAGCAGAAATGCAATAAAAAAGCCCAAGACAAGCTCAAGCAAGGTGTGTTTTTTAAGAAACCATCGAGAGCCAATCACCAATCCCGAAATCAAAAACGCTATCGACATAATCGCTAAGGATGGGTCGTGCTGCTGTTGATAAAAGGCAAACAAAAAACCCGTAAATATTCCGCAACCTCCCGCGTGCATGGATATCTTTATCCAAGAAGTTATGGCTGTAAACACCAACGTCACCAATAAACCCGCGAGGGGTAACCGCATGAATACATTGGGCAAAATTCCTTGAGGATCGCTCTTGTAAATGAACCAAATCAGAATTAAATTATACCCCAACATGATAAACAAGGGAATACGTCGCTCAATGCGAGACTCCATGTCCAAGGTTGTAATGATCTTAAACCGGTATAGCCCATAAAATGACAAACCTGGAGCCACAAAACAAAATATCAAAAACACGGTCCAAAGCACCCACTTCAAATGCAATGGAAGGACATAGGGGCTAATTTCCGACATATCCACCGGGCTCGAAGGAACAAACATCACAATCAACAAGGCATAAAGCGGCATCAATAACGGCAAAAACAACCAGGAAAAGAAATGGCTTAATTGAGTCATGGTTATAGTTCTTTACGCAGACGAGCTACGGGAATATTGAGCTGTTCTCGGTATTTAGCAACGGTTCTGCGAGCAATATTATACCCTTTTTCGTTCAGAATCACCATCAACTTCTCATCGGGAATCGGCGCTTTTTTGTCCTCTTTCTCAATGGCTTCGAGTAAAATTTGCTTCACCTCTCGCGAAGAAACTTCTTCACCTGAATCCGTGGTCATCGCCTCTGAAAACAAATTCTTCAAAAGGTAAATCCCGTGGTTCGTCTCAACGTATTTACTGTTCGCTACCCGCGAAATCGTGGAAATATCCATTTGAACTCGGTCCGCGATATCTTTTAAAATCATCGGCCTCAACTTGGTGTTATCGCCCGTAAGGAAAAATGCTTGTTGATGTTCCAAAATGGCACTCATGGTGAGGTACAGGGTTTCGTGGCGCTGCTTGATCGCATCGATGAATCCTTTGGCAGAGTCCACCTTGTGTTTTACAAAAGTTAATGCTTGCTTATCGCTTTTAGAGGTTTTAGCTCCCTCGGCGAATGCCCGCATTAAGGTTTGGTATTCCCGGCTGATTTTCAAATCGGGGGTATTGCGCGCATTCAGCGACAAGTCAAAAACCCCATCAACTTCATTCAGGATGAAGTCCGGAATAACCTGTTGTACAGCTTTATCATTGCCTTTAACCGAACCTCCTGGTTTGGGGTTTAACTTCAAAATTTCATTCACCACCTCTTTTAACTCCTCTTCCTCGATTTTGAGCTTCAGCGCCATTTTATCGTAGTGCTTTTTAGTAAACGCTTCAAAACAATCTTTCAAGGCCTTCAAAACCAAGGATTTCAGCCGGCTACCATCGTTTCTTCGCCGAGCTTGAAGCATTAGGCACTCCTGCAAGGTCCGTGCTCCTACCCCTGCGGGATCCAGTTCTTGAATTTGATACAAAACACCCAACACGTCTTGTTCGGTAACACTGGTGTTGTAATGAAAGGCTAAGTCGTCCACTAGGGCATCAAGGGAACGGTTTAAATATCCCGACTCATCCAGATTTCCAACAATCACCTCCGCAATAACAAGTTCTTCTTCGCTAAGATCGTTCCATTGCAACTGTTCCATCAAGCGGTCCTGAAAAGAATTTTCACCCGAAATAGGCACACTCCGCTCCTCTTCGTCCTTAGAATGGTTGCTGACTTGGGTTTTGTAATCCGATGTGTCGTCATCAAAATACTCCGAGAAATCAAAATCCTCTTCATCGCTGTTGGCTGCTGGATCCTCCAGTGGCTCAAGATTCTCGTCATCCCCTTGTTCTAGCGCGGGATTTTCCTCTATTTCCTGCTGGATGCGCTGGTCCAATTCCGCAGCAGGTATTTGCAGCAATTTCATTAATTGAATTTGCTGCGGCGACAAGCGCAGGTCCTGGCGTTGGGTGAATTGTTGCTTGAGGGCCATTAAAACGAGGCGTTCAAAGGGGTTCTTGGGAAAGGTATCACATCTCGGATATTGGTCATTCCTGTTACGAACATGATCATGCGCTCCAAGCCCAATCCAAATCCTGCATGTGGCACCGTTCCAATACGTCGCGTATCCATATACCACCACAATTCCTCTTCAGGAATTCCAAACGCCGCACATTTCTGCTGTAAAACCTCCAGCCGTTCTTCGCGCTGCGATCCCCCCACGATTTCACCAATTCCAGGGAACAACACATCCATTGCCGCAACCGTTTTTCCATCATCGTTGGAACGCATGTAAAATGCTTTGATCTCGGCGGGATAATCCGTCAGAATTACCGGGCATTTGAATTCCTTTTCTACTAAATACCGTTCGTGCTCGCTTTGCAAATCGATGCCCCACTCCACGTCGTACTGAAATTTTTTCTTTTTGTAGTGGTTGGAATTTTTCAATACATCGATGGCCTCGGTATAACTCAATCGCTTGAAGGGATTTTCCACCACGAATTGGATGCGCTCTATCAACGACAACTCATTGCGCTCGTGCTGAGGCTTTTGGGCTTGTTCTTGCTGATCGCGATCGTTCAAAAACTGCAGGTCCTCTTGGCAGTTTTCCAACACAAA
>JBMTLM010000322.1:0-2693 GCA_049431185.1 Bacteroidia bacterium
CAATCATGCCCCTGTTGGACCCAATTACACCCATTTTTCCTCAAGCGCTTTCGATTCCCTTTACTCATTGGCTATGGTTGAAACCGATGCAGCGAAAAGAAACAAAATGTACGAAACTTTGGATAGTGTTTCCATGACCCAATCACCTGTAGTGGTACTCTATTACGACGAAGTCGTTCGGCTACGCAGCAATCGGGTATCGGGTTTGGGCATCAATGCCATGAACCTGCTTTCATTGAAGCGGGTTCAAATCGTGAATCAAGTGGATTAATCCACCCAATCGGCAATGAACAAATTGGTCTCACGAGTACCTCCATTATTACGATTGGAGGAGAAGATGATTTTCTTACCGTCAGGACTGAACATGGGGAAAGAATCAAAGAAACTATCGTAAGTGATTTGCTCCAGGTTTTTACCGTCGATATCAATCATGTAGAGATTGAAGGGAATGCCTCGGGTTGATTGATGATTGGAGGCAAAAACGACTTTCTTGCCGGATGGATGAAAGAAAGGTGCCCAATTGGCTTTACCGAGATTGGTGAGCTGACGTAAATCTGATCCATCCGCATTACAAATGTATAACTCCATTTCGGTAGGCATCACCAAACCCTCTGCCAACAAATCCTTATAAACTTTGATTTGCTCATCCGTTTTGGGTCTAGACGAACGGAAAATGATTTTCTTGCCGTCAGGCGAGAAGAAGGCACCACCATCATAGCCGAGGCCACTGGTGATCTGCTTCACATTGGAACCATCGATGTTCATGGTGTACAACTCCAAGTCTCCTGAACGCAAACTGGTGAATACGATCTTATCACCTTTGGGAGAAACGGTAGGTTCTGCATCATAACCAGGCGTATTGGTGAGCTGTTTTACGATGTTTCCTTTCAAATCGGCTACAAAAATGTCGTAGGAATCATAGATGCTCCAAACGTACTTGCCATCGGCTCTTTTGGGTGGCACATGGGGGCAGGAGGCTCCCGCAAGGTGGGTAGAGGAATAAATGATGGTGGTATCTCCGGGCATGAAATACGAACAGGTGGTACGACCCTGTCCCGTAGAAATCATGGATGGTTTGTCTTTTTTCATATCCGCCTTGGCCCAATCAGCGTAAAAGATTTGGTCACACTTTTCGCCCCAAGCAGGATTGGTGGCTTGAAAGGTGATTTGCTTGCCATCAAAACTGAAATAAGCCTCGGCATTATCACCACCGAAAGTGAGCTGTCGGATATTCTTAAAATGCTTCTCTTTAGGATAAATGAGCGATGCCGACTGTGTCGAATCCACTGGAATAATTTCTGGCCGGGGTGGTCTGTTTTGGGCTAGGCAAACCGTATTGATAATCATGAAAAACAGAGGCAGGGCAAATCGTTTCATTTGAATATAATTTTAGGATGTAAAATTACAATTAATGCTTGGGGCTTAGGTCAGGCTTAGGTAAAAGTGCCCTTGATATCGACACAACTATTGACAAACGCACTTTTCTGGCTTATATTTGAGATTAAGTTGTTAAGGGTATGCAATAACCGCCCACCCTTTCACGTTATCGTCCGAGTTTATCCTATATTTTTAACTTAAAACCTCCGCGCATAGATCTAAAACTACTCTGATTTACAATTATTTAAGTCTAACTTAAAAACAGGGTAGCCATGCGCAAAGTCGAGGTATCGGATAACGATTTAATCGTTGCATTCATTAAAGGTGATGAATCAGGACTGAAAGTCTTGATTGACAGACATCAAAGAAAAATATTCACCTCTATCATGTTATTGGTCAAAGACCGGGACATGGCGGAAGACATTTTTCAAGAAACCTTTATTAAAGTCATTAATACTTTAAGATCAGGCAATTACCAAGAAGAAGGTAAGTTCTTACCCTGGGTGCTTCGAATTGCTCACAATATGGTAATTGACCATTTCAGAAAGGAAAAGAGAATGCCCATGGTTCGAGACACGGAAGAATACAGCGTAATGGACAGCATTCGATTGGTGGATGATAATATTGAAGACCAAATTGTTACATCCCAAATTCATGATGTGGTACGAAAACTGATTGATTTCCTACCGGATGACCAAAGGGAGGTGGTGATTCTCAGGCACTACGCTGAAATGAGCTTTAAAGACATTGCCGAGCAAACCGGTGTAAGCATTAACACGAGCCTAGGCCGAATGAGATATGCGTTGATCAACATGAGAAAGTTGATCAAGGAGAAACAATTGGTTCTGGTGCGTTAAAATTTAAGGAACAAACAATATGACCCCTCCATCCATCGTTATCAGGTAAACAACAAAACCAACGCGAATGGATTCAAACATTACTAACGAAAAACTGATTCTTTACCTCTACAACGAAACAGATATGCTGGACAGCGTTCTGGTTCAAAGGCAAATTGACGAAGATCCGGAAACGGAGTGTGCATTTGAAAACATCAAGGCTTCCCTGAAATTATTCGATGCCGCACTCACACCGCCTTCCCAAGAGAGCGTAAACCGAATCCTGCGGTACGCCGCACAAAATCTCTCCTGATTCTTATCAAGGTTGGATTTTCAAAGCCTCCCCTAAAAGGGAGGTTTTGTAGTTTTGGGCCATGACGCGCAAGGAACGATACGAAAATTTCGTAGCGCATTTCAGCAAAGCCATGCCCGTGGCTGAAACTGAACTAGCCTACTCCAACCCCTTCGAATTGCTGGTGG
>JBMTLM010000323.1:0-2672 GCA_049431185.1 Bacteroidia bacterium
TCGAAATTGCAGACCTGACCCAGTTCCACCAAGACAATCACTTTGATTTGATCTTGTCGGTAGATGTAATGGAGCATATTTTGGAAGACGTACAAGTGTTCAGAAATTTTCACCGCTCTTTGAAAACCGGCGGCACCTTGCTCATCAGCACGCCGTCCGACCAGGGTGGTAGTGATGTGCACGATGAAGGAGAATCCTCATTTATCGAGGAACACGTACGTGACGGATATAATATCAGGGAGATTGAAGATAAGCTGCGCTCAGCTGGGTTCTCCAAGGTGCACGCCCGTTATTCATACGGCGCACCGGGTAAAATTTCCTGGAGGTTATCGATGAAATATCCGATCCTGTTCATGGGCAAAGTTCCTAAGATTCTGGGTTTATTGATCTTGCCGTTTTACTATTTGGTTTTCTACCCGGTGGCATTCGTACTCAATTTCCTCGACTGCCGAATACATCATGATACCGGTACCGGCCTGATTGTTACTGCAGAGAAGTGATTGGAATCATGCGACTGCCCTTTTTCATCGCGCTACGTTATTTGTTCACCCGCAGAAAGGGTAATGCCGCAAATGTCATTTCCATCATTTCCATCATTGGTGTTACCGTAAGTACCGCAGGACTGATCATTGTATTATCAGTGTTCAACGGGTTTTCATCCCTTGTCATGTCATTGTATGATGCCTTTGATCCTGATATCCGCATTACAGCTAGTGTAGGCAAGACTATTGCACCAAGCCCAAAGGACGCTGTCTTGATCACCCGCGTGGAGGGAGTTGAGTCCATTTCCTACGTATTGGAAGAAAACGCCTTGCTTAGAGCGGGGGAAAAACAATTTATAGCCACCATCAAGGGTGTTGACAGCACATATTTCAAAGTAACCAAGGTCAACGAAAAAATCATTGATGGTATGACGGTGAGTCCAGGATCTGACAGCGTATTCGCCGTGCTGGGTGCAGGAGTCGCCTACCAGTTAGGAGTCACTCCGGCCAATCCATTGGACCTGGTAACTGTTCATGTCCCCAAAAAAGGCAAACCCGTTTCCTTGATGAATCCGGAGGAGGCCTTCAACACCGGTGTCATCCGGCCCACTGCCGTGTTTTCCCTCCAACAGGAGTTCGACGACAAATATGTGATCATTCCGTTGCCATTGGCTCGGGAAATTATTGGGGAGGATATGGCTGTTTCCGCTGTAGAACTTCGGATAAACCCTGCCGAGGAGGCTGAAACGATACAAGCGAAACTCCAGCAATCACTTGGTGCCTCCTACCAAGTCAAAACCCGAATCCAGCAACACGAGTTCCTTTACAAGATTTTGAAATCAGAAAAATGGGCCGTTTACCTGATCCTGAGTTTCATTCTGCTGATTGCCGTTTTCAATATCGCCGGTTCCTTGAACATGCTCATCATTGAGAAAAAACGAGACATCGCCACCTTGGATAGTCTTGGCGCCAACAGTCGGCAAATAAAAAACATATTCCTGCTGGAAGGATCGCTTGCATCCGTAGGCGGCGCATTGGTAGGCATGCTGTTGGGATTCTTGATTTGCGTAATCCAACAGGAATTTGGCATCATCAAGTTAGCTGGTGGAGATGGTTATCTGATTGAGATTTATCCAGTGGAGATGCAATCAGGTGATTTTTTAAACGTATTGCTTCTAGTGGTGGGGATAGGTTTATTGGCTGCCACTATCACCACCAGAAAAATCATTCCAGGTAAACCTGGTAAAACGGGGGCTTGATTACATCGCCTCTACCCCATCGCCATATCGCTCCTGGATCATGTCCAACAGGGCATGTATCTCGGCAGGATCGTAGGTGGTTACGAGTTGGGTGCGGATTTCCTTGAAGTTGTTATAGCCTTTGAAATAGCTCGCATAATGTCGGCGCATTTCATGAATGCCGGTGATAGGGCCCT
Organism: Bacteroidia bacterium; assembly: GCA_049431185.1. GTDB lineage: Bacteria > Bacteroidota > Bacteroidia > AKYH767-A > OLB10 > JALRAP01. The sequence continues at coordinate 1,918 of JBMTLM010000323.1, forward strand.
TCCATTCGATTGATCGTTCGAAGTGCTTCCTGCACGTAGCAACACGCGTGGTGTTGTCGGGGGCAGGCGCCTTTTCACCTGTACGGAGATAATGTTTGATTTCGTTGAAGATCCATGGGTAGCCGATACTGGCACGGCCAATCATGATGCCATCCACGCCATACCTGTTTTTCATTTCCAAGGCCTTCTCAGGGGAATCCACATCGCCATTCCCGAAAATCGGAATCTTAATGCGTGGATTTTCCTTGATCTTGCCGATGAGTGTCCAATCGGCAGGGCCTTTGTATAACTGAGCGCGTGTACGACCATGGATGGAAAGTGCAGCGATGCCTATGTCCTGCAGGCGCTCAGCCACCTCTTGGATGTTGAGTGAATCCTGATCCCAACCCAAGCGTGTTTTCACGGTAACGGGTCGATTGGCGATTTTGACGATCTCGGAAGTCATGGCCACCATCTTGGGTACATCGCGTAAAAGCCCGGCTCCAGCGCCACGACAAGCAACTCCTTTCACGGGACAACCATAATTGATGTCGATGAGGTCGGGATTGGCCTGGTCAGCGATTTCCGCCGCTTCACGCATGGCTTCGATTTCGGCACCGTACAATTGGATGCCGATGGGGCGCTCGTATTCAAAAATATCGAGCTTGCGAACACTTTTCACCGCATCGCGGATGAGTCCTTCGGAAGAGATGAACTCGGTATACATCATGTCTGCTCCGTGGTCTTTGCATACGGCACGAAACGGCGGATCGCTC
>JBMTLM010000324.1:0-2625 GCA_049431185.1 Bacteroidia bacterium
CCTAAGTGAGGGATCGTTTTTCGATGAGACATCCAACATTTGTAAACCAACTCCCTTGATTTTTCATGAGTGATTTGATGGATGAAATAGTCGGCCGTTCGTGGCTTGTATACTCCCAGTTTGGCAAAAAAACTGATCAAGCCGATAATCCGTTTAGGGTCGTTTCGGAAATTTCCCATGAGGTACCGGCCGAACGATGTTCCGGTAATGAATCGGTAACCAGGATGGTATCTAAGGGCGTCTGGCGCCATCAGGTACAATTCTTTTAGCCCGGGCGGTCCGTATTCCACCATGTTCAAAGCCAAACGACCTCCAAAACTATGACCGATGACTCCGTATTTTTCCCGTGTTATCGTGCCCACCAATTGGTTAAAAGCGGTTCGCAGTTCTTCCGGCGTAAAAGCATCAACATCGTTGGCTCCTGTAAAAATACTTCCATGATGGAACAGCGACACGGCTGCTAACGAGTATTTTGAGGATACTTTGGTCGCCAAAGCAGACCAATCATCAAATCCCCTGTTGAATCCATGAAAGGCGAATAGCCATTGCGGTTGATCGCCCTGTAGATGGACTTCCCAAGTGATTCTACCCGCACTTATTTCCAATCGCCTAGTTTTTTTCATACAAGGAGTCCAATGATTGTGAAAAAATACTCGTTGTTTATTTATCCACAGGCTTTTTACCCATTTTTTTTAATGGTATTTTTACCCATAACACCCCCTATGTTTCCCATCTAGGTTCGGGTGTTGTACTAAATTCATAACCAGTATTATATGCCAAAAGATCCGTCCATTAAATCGGTCCTGATTATCGGTAGCGGCCCTATCATCATTGGTCAGGCGTGTGAGTTTGACTACAGTGGTTCACAAGCATCTCGTTCTCTGAAAGAGGAGGGCGTCGAAGTTTGCCTCATCAATTCCAATCCGGCCACCATCATGACTGACCGGGTGACAGCCGATCATGTGTATCTGCTGCCATTGACGACTGACTCCATTGTCAAGATTTTGGAAGAACGTAAGATTGATGCCGTGCTTCCTACCATGGGCGGACAAACGGCTTTGAATCTATGCAAGGAGGCTGATGAGCGCGGCATTTGGAAAAAATACGGCGTTCGAATCATCGGAGTGAACATTGCTGCCATTGAAACCACCGAAAACCGAGAGGCTTTTCGCCAGCTCATGGTGGATATCGGCGTAGGCGTAGCTCCATCCAAAATAGCCAATTCATTCCTGGAAGGTAAAGAGATTGCCCAGCAACTGGGATTCCCTTTGGTGATACGTCCCTCTTACACCCTGGGAGGAACCGGTGCCGGTTTCGTTTATAAGAAGGAAGAGTTTGAGGAAAAGTTGATGCGCGGTTTGCAGGCTTCCCCCATTCATGAGGTGTTGATTGAAAAGGCCGTTTTCGGATGGAAGGAATTTGAATTGGAGCTTTTGAGGGACAATAAGGACAATGTGATCATCATCTGTTCCATCGAGAATTTTGATCCGATGGGTATTCACACCGGCGACTCCATCACCGTGGCTCCAGCCATGACCTTGAGCGATAAAACCTATCAGCACATGCGCAATCTGGCCATCAAGATGATGCGCTCCATAGGTGAGTTTGCCGGAGGATGCAATGTGCAGTTCGCAGTGAATCCGGAGGATGAGTCCATCATAGCTGTTGAAATCAATCCACGCGTTTCCAGGTCCTCCGCCTTGGCATCCAAAGCTACCGGTTATCCGATAGCAAAAATTGCCGCCAAGATGGCCATCGGTTACAACCTGGATGAATTGCAAAATCAAATCACCGGCTCCACCTCTGCGTTTTTCGAGCCTACCTTGGATTATGTGATTGTGAAAATACCTCGTTGGAATTTCGATAAATTCCATGGCGCCGATCGTTCACTCGGATTGCAAATGAAATCCGTAGGAGAGGCCATGGGTATCGGTCGTAGTTTTGCAGAGGCCCTTCAAAAGGCATGTCAATCCCTTGAGATTAACCGCTTGGGACTTGGTGCCGATGGCAAAGGTTGGACACGCGTGGACGACATTGTTCACAGCATGGAGCATCCTTCATGGGATCGACTCTTTCATATCAAGGAGGCCTTGCGCCTGGGGGTTCCCATCCAATCCGTTCATAACTTGACCAAGGTCGATAAATGGTTCTTGAATGAGATCCAACAATTGGTGCAGATAGAAGCCGAGCTTCGCCGATATCAATTGAACAACATTCCTGCAGAGCTGATGCTGGAAATCAAGCAAAAGGGTTATGCTGATGCGCAAATCGCGCATCTTTTGGGTAATGTTACCGAGGACGATGTGTACCAACGCAGAAAAGATCTCGGCGTTCGTCGTGTTTACAAGATGGTTGATACCTGCGCCGCGGAGTTCCCTTCAAAAACACCTTACCTGTATTCCACCTTCGAGGCGGCATTCAAACAAGCTGATGGAACCATATCGGCTGAAAACGAATCAGTGGTTTCGGATAAGAAGAAAATTATCGTACTTGGCTCCGGTCCAAACAGGATCGGTCAAGGTATTGAGTTCGATTACTCGTGTGTGCATGGTATTTTGGCCACCCGTGAGTCGGGTTTTGAGGCTATCATGGTCAATTGTAACCCTGAAACGGTTTCCACCGACT
>JBMTLM010000325.1:0-2623 GCA_049431185.1 Bacteroidia bacterium
CGTGTGAGGTGAGATTGGGGGCGTAGATGAGATATGGCGGTGGGTGCCGGAGATAAATGGTAGTTTCAGGAACTGCAGCTACCTCAGGGGTTACAGCTATCTCAGCAGGGGGAGCAGAAACTTGCGCATTGGGTTTTTCCAATGACTTTGATGAGTTGTCCTGCGTACAGGCTTGAATGCAGACTACAGAGAATAAAACATAAAAAAATTGAGACCTATTCATTGAAGGGTTGGTTTGGCTTGGATTATAATTCTCAAATTTAAGCATAAGCATACTATATGGCAAGTAAGCACAAACACACCGAAAACTAACCAAATTCACCCATCTCGGGATTCCATCCATCACTCAACGAATCTCCAAATTGAATCGATTCAATTGGTTACCATGCACAACAAATTCGTAATGCGGCTAAAACTGAGTCATGCTGTTGCGAAACAGCCAATCCAAGTCAAAAATCAAAAAAAGACAGTTAAGTGAAAAATCATCTTACCAAAGCCACTTTGCCCTTGATGAAATGCTGCTTTTTGAAAAGATCTCTGAATTCAATTGTGAATACGTAAATGTCTTGAGGAGCTTCCGTTCCATTAGTCTTTCCATCCCAGCCCTGGTTCAGATCATCTGTAACAAACATGGGATAACCCCAACGGTTATAAATGGCTAAAGTGAAATCAAATACATTAAAGCCCCTAGGATTAAACTGATCATTGATGCCATCGCCATTGGGAGAAAATGCATTGGGAGTCCATAAAGCGTAATCATCCTTTACCTCCATGAGCTTGGTGATTGTATCGATGCAGCCAAATGCATTCTGAGCCACGAGTTGTACAAGATAGCTACCCGTGTTTTCATAATAATGATACGGATCTTCTTCACTGGATCCCATGCCATCACCGAAATCCCATATGTAGGTGTCAGCGTTGGTGGATGTATTGTAGAAATATACTGAAGAAAGGAAAACGCTTGGGAATACGGGGTCCGTGTAAAAACTTGCTTCGGGAGTTTGATAAACGGTGATGAACCCTGGAAAAAGTGAATCAGCAGCACAGCCATTCTGATCCGTTACCGTAAGTGTTACGTTGTAGACTCCGGCATTGGCGTAGGATTGAACTGGATTCTGATCAGTACTTGTGAATCCGTTGCCAAAATTCCACAACCAGGAAACGATAGGGGCTCCTGCATTGCTCGACGAATCTACAAAAGAGACCAGGTAGGGATTGCATCCGGAACCGACAGTAGAAACCAGAGGTGTAGGATAACCGTGAACTTTAGCAGATGCGGAAGCACTATCCGTACATCCAAAGGCAGACGTAGCGGTTAAGGTGACTGAATACGTGCCCGTGGCAGCAAAAATATGGGAAGGTTGAAATTGCGATGACCCAGCAGATAAATCACCAAAATTCCACGAGTAGGATAAATTGGAGGCAGGTACTATCGACGTGTTATTGGTAAACAATGTTGGATTTCCCAGACAGACGTCTGTTGTTGCAAAGGAAACATTTGGTAGCGGTTGTATGACAACAGACTGGCTGGCGCTTCCCGAACAACCATTGGCATCCGTGACTGTTATGGTGTAAATTCCATTGATTCCAGGGTTGATGGTGGATGTATTTTGCCCGTTACTCCACTGGTAGGAGGCGTATCCGTTTGAAACGGTGAGTTCAGCCAAGTTACCATCACAAACCTCAAACATACCGGTAATGGAAGGGATTGGATTATTGTAAATTGTTACATTTTGAGTGGCAACGGCGGAGCAACCATTTGATGACGTTACGGTTATTGAGTAGCTTCCACCGGTTCCGGTAGTAATGGAATTGGAAGTTGATCCGTTATTCCACAGATACGAACTATAAGTTCCGGGAACCGTGAGTGTAACCGTGTTTCCATCACATGCGCTGAACGTACCGGTAATGTTTGGCTGGGGTGCACTATTGATGGTAATGGGTTGTACAACCGAATCCTGACATCCATTGGCAGGATTCGTAACAACCAATGACACGTCATAGTTGCCAGGATTAACATATACATTACTGGGGTTAGCAGCAGTCGAATTCAAATTATTGCCGAAATACCATAAATAATCAACGGGACCGCTTGTTCCGGTTACATTCGACTGGAAAGAAATCGGCTGATTGTTACACAAAATATTGTTGACCACTGAAAAGGAGGCATTAACAGAGGATGGTGTGTAAACATATTCCAATTCAAAACTACAACTGGAGCCCTGTGCCGGAGTGATCGTGCATGTGTAAGTTCCTGCAGCGGAAACGGAAACGGATTGCGTGGTTGCACCGTTACTCCATAAATAGCTGGTACCTCCTTCAGGGGCTTCCAATAACACGTTTTGACCTAAGCAAACTTCTCGTATTTTGAGATCTAAACACTGGGCATCCAAGTAAGCATATCCCCAATCAGGGCCATATATGCACCAATCATTTTTGAATTCGATGGTGACGGTCTGCCCAATGAGCGGGCGCATGTCTACAATGGATGTTTGCCAAGGCAGATAACTGATGCCGTAGTAACATTCTCCGCCGAAATTACATTCAGCAGGTCGGGTACTCGATAAGAATCCGGGAGGTCCACCGGGAGCGGCAAAAACCTCAAAACTGGTACATGGTATGA
>JBMTLM010000326.1:0-2606 GCA_049431185.1 Bacteroidia bacterium
AGTTTATCATCCAAGAAATCAATGCTGCCGTCAAAGACCACAACCATATTAGCATCATCACACCTCCGCAATGGCGAGGCTGTCAGCTCTCATTGGTGGTTTCCAGAAATGGTAAAGCCATCCACGATCAATTGTTGAGCAACGGCATAATCTCCGATTGGCGACACCCCGATGTGATTCGCGTAGCACCCGTGCCTTTATATAATTCTTTCACCGACGTTTTCGAATTTGGCAAAAGCCTTTTGAAAGCCTTTAACGACCATCGATCATGACCTCCATAGACGCCTTCCACCAAAAACCTACAACCATCACTTTGATCGGAGCCGGATTGGTGGGTTCGCTGTTGGCGTGTTATTTGCGCAAGCAGGGCTACCAAGTGGAGGTCTATGAACGACGCAGTGATATGCGTAAGGAAGGTGGCTATGCCGGACGATCCATCAACCTGGCGCTTTCTGATCGCGGATGGCGCGGATTAAGAGGTGTGGGCCTGGTGGATGAAGTACGCAAGGTGGCCATCCCCATGGCGGGCCGAATGATCCACAACCTGGATGGTGGTATGGCCTATCAAGCATATGGAAAAGAAGGACAAGCCATCAACTCGGTTTCACGAGGCGGTTTGAACCAGTTGCTGATGGATGAAGCAGAAAAAGCAGGCGCGCGCATTCACTTCAACATGCGATGCACAAATCTGGATTTGGAGAGCAACACACTTTCTTTTGAAAATACGGTTTCAGGGGAGAAAAGTACATTGAAAAGTGCCTTGATCATCAGTTCTGATGGCGCCTTCAGCGCAGGTCGCCTCAGCATGATGTTCAGCGACCGAAGCAATTATTCTCAGTACTATATTGAGCATGGTTACAAGGAGCTCACCATTCCTGCTTCCGATAACGGCGGCTTCCGTTTGGAAAAAAACGCCTTGCACATCTGGCCTCGTGGCGGATATATGCTCATCGCGTTACCTAATCCTGATGGCAGCTTCACTTGTACGCTGTTTTTTCCTTTCGAGGGCAGTCCTTCTTTTGCCGAATTGGATTCGGTTGAAAAGGTGCGCGATTTCTTCAAGGAAATTTTCCCTGACGCTTATGCAATGATGCCAGGGTTGGAGCACGATTTCTTCAATAACCCCACGGGGTCGTTGGTTACCGTGAAGACCTATCCTTGGACTTTCAAGAATCGCGTTTTATTGATCGGGGATGCCGCACATGCCATTGTGCCTTTTTATGGTCAAGGGATGAATTGCGGTTTCGAAGATTGTGTGGAGTTGGATCGCTTGATCACCGAGCACAACCATGATTGGAATCAAATCATGCCGGCCTACGAAAAGGCACGCAAGCCCAATGGGGATGCCGTAGCCGATTTGGCAATGGCGAATTTCATTGAGATGCGCGACTTGGTGGGACAGCCCCAATTTCTGTTGCGTAAAAAAATCGAGGCACGATTCAGTGAACGCCATCCCGGCCAATGGACACCTTTATATTCCATGGTGACCTTTAGTGAGACACCTTACAGTGTAGCATTGCGCGAGGGCAAACGACAAGACCGCATCATGGATCAAGTGATGGCCTTGCCGGATATTGAAAACAAATGGGATTCCGAAGAAGTGGAGCAGCTGATTTTATCGCTGCTCAATGAGAAAAGGGTTGTTTAGTTTCTCATGGCCGATGGTCGTTTCCGGACCGTGCCCTGAATAAACCACCACATGATCATCCAGCACAAACAATTGGCTCCTGATTGATTGAATCAGCGTGTCATGATGACCACCTGGCAGGTCGGTTCGGCCAATGCTTTCTCGGAACAATACATCGCCACCGATAACAAATGCCGAGTCCACGCAGTGGAAAGAAATACTACCAGGGCTGTGGCCCGGGGTGAACAACATCAGTAGGCGGGTTTCCCCAATCGTGATCTCATTGCCTGGTTCCAGATAACCCGCAGGGTCGGGTGATTTACGATAGGGGATACCGTACATGGAACCGACTTGTTCTGCCGCATCCAGCACTTGCTGTTCGTTGGGATGGAGGTAGGGTTTTAATCCAAACTTGCTGAAAACAAACCAGTTGCCAAGCACATGGTCGATGTGACAATGGGTGTTGAGGCATATGGTGGGTTGCACCTGGAGTGCTTCGATTGTTTTTGTAAGCTCCTCTTCTTCAACCTCATCCATGCATCCTGGGTCAATAATGGCGCATTGGCGGGTAGCATGATCGATGAACAGATAAGTGTTTTCGGCAAAAGGGTTGAAGGTGAGTTGCTCTACGATTGTTTTCATGGTTACAAAAGTAGGGAGGGTTTAAAAAGAACAAGGGCGTTATCTCTCTTAACCCCCCGGTTTGAGAGAACGCCCTTGTTCAGATCACTAATTTCTTATCAGTCTCCTTAGTCCCAAGTAACTACGCCACCTCCATCATAACAACGAAATTGTTCGTTATCAATAATTTCGATAGCTTTTGAGTAGTTTTCAGGATCTTCGGCCTTAAGCTGATCGGCGGTTTTTCCGCTACTGATATCACATCCTAACGCTATTAGGATGGCAATTAACAGGTCTATCATGTTGATTGCGGATGTAAAACTATGGGAGCACTTATCACTTTTTAGTAACTTTTTGC
>JBMTLM010000327.1:0-2583 GCA_049431185.1 Bacteroidia bacterium
AATGACCGGGTATATGGTATGCTGTTGTTTGGCGTGGAAGTATTCATCTACGTCATTGCCGGTATTGTACTGGTGCGATTTCTTTTATCGAAAAAAATGCCCAAAGGCACGCCCATCGACAAGCCATTATTGATTTTCATCGGCTATTCGTTAGTCGTCACCGTCATAAATCAAGCACCGATGCTGCAGTCATTTATCGGGCTTAGGGTGTTGCTGCGCTATGTGCCACTGTTTTACGTATTGTGTTTCATCCAAACAGGGAATAACTTTCCCAGAACGATTTTTCACGGATTGCTAGGCATCATCGGTATACAAACCTTGATTTCCATTTGGCAACATTACATGGGTTTGAATCCGATTTGGTTTCCAAGGGCAACAGAGCTAGAAATCGGCGGCAAGCAGTTTTCATTCAAACTGCTCAATACTTCTTTCAGTGGTGGGCGTGAAATGGGAGTTGGCATTGGTACGTTTGGGGACTCGGTGTTTCTAGCCCTCTTTTTGGTAATCACCTTTGCCGTCTTGGTTGCCGCATTGCAGAGAGGAACCCTGGAAAGTAAAAAAACGCGTTGGTTGGTATTTGTGTTGATGATATTGTCACTAGCCGCACTTTTCTTTACCTATTCCAGAGGATCCGTATTACTCGCTCTGGCAGCCATACCATTGGTCATTTATTTTTCGGGTGGCAGAAAAAAACTTTTGATGTATATGACCATCGGATTGGTGGTTCTTTCCCCGGTGATCCTTTTTGGGGTTATTGGAGGGTCGGGGAGTAGTCCGGGATATATCAATCCGAAAATCAAATACACAGACCCTATCTCCAACATTTTTGCCGTTTTCACGAGCAGCTATGTGGAGAACACCATGCAATTCTCACGAGGCGCCATATTAACCGAGATTGGAGGCGAGTTGGTTTCTTCATTCAAACTACTGGGATATAGTCCGGCCCAGGAGTTCGCATTGGAAAAAGCCGCAACAAAACTCTTCGGCTCCAACATGCCCATCAACAATCTACCCATCATCAACGATGTTTATTGGGTAGCTTTCATCATTTACTACGGAATCATAGGCTTGGCCATTTTCTGGTTCATCCTCTTCCGACTTTTCAAAGGGGCACTCTACGTTTACCGAAACACGCCGGATATCTACCTGCGTATTTTCGCGTTGGCATTCGTCGTTATCGTAATCATTGCCATTCCATATTCCTTCATTCTTCGAACATTTGTTTTCAGGGCTTTTGGTTTCTACTTTTGGCTAATCGCAGGGTTGGTCTTTGCTGAATGGAGAAGGCTGAAATCATTGGAAAAACAAGGCTTACCGCTCTCAGGTGAAAGCATTACTGGTACATAAGTTCTGGAAGAAGGTTGGCGGAGCGGAAGTCTATTTTCAAGATACGGCCCGCATACTCCGCAATCATGGGCATGATGTTTACTTCTACACCACCGACTTTGAGGCGGATGGGGCAGTGGATGTCTATCCTAGGGATGAGAAAACTTTTTTCGGTAAGTCGTTTGATTACCTGAACGGGAGCATATGGAGCCGCATTGCGAACATTCCGAAAGTCATTTATTCAAAACCCAACAAGGAAGAATTCCGTAACATACTTCGGGAGGTGAAACCCGATATCGTACATGTATTCGCCATCTATGTAACCATCACGCCCAGCATATTGGAAGCCTGCCGTGAAGAAGGGGTTCCCGTGGTAATGTCCTGTAACGACTACAAACACATTTGTCCGAATTACCGATTGTTTCACCACGGAAAAATATGTGAGGACTGCAAAGGTGGCCGCTTTTACAATGCGCTTTTGAATAATTGCTGTAAACACTCGATAGCCGTTAGCGCCATCAGTACCGTGGAGGCCTATGTACATGATCAAAAGAATATTTGGAAGAAAAACGTGAGTGCTTTTCTTTTTGAGAGCCGTTTCATGATGAACAAGACGGCAGAGTTTTGGGGGCAAGGTGCTGCCCAATTGCGTTTCGTGGGAAAACCATTCAACGCAACACGTTGGGAGGCCAAATACAACGATGACGGGTACTTTCTTTACCTGGGTAGGTTGTCTGATGAAAAAGGCGTGGATGTGTTGATGCGTGCCATGAAACTGGTGCCGGAAGCTCGATTGGTTATTGCCGGTGATGGTGGATTCAAGTCATCATTGGAACAATTAAAAGATGTTGAGGGAATCACCAATGTAGAGTTTGTGGGATCCAAACACGGAACAGAATTGGAGCAATTGTTCAATGGCTGTAGGGCCGTGGTGGTTCCTAGCATTTGGCATGAGAACTTCCCCTATGTGATGATGGAGGCCTTTGCAAGAGGAAAATCGGTGATTGGTTCGGATAAAGGTGGCATTCCTGAATATATCAACGAAGATGAGACGGGCCATGTTTACCCTTCCCATGACCACCAAAGATTGGCTACCATCATCAAAAACCTATGGGTGCATCCTAATAAAGCCCTTCAAATGGGCAAAAATGCCAAGGCTTATGCTGACAGTCAGTTCAATGACAGCGCTTTCTACAATCGGCTGTTGGAAATTTACCATGAGGTTCTTGACCTCAGGGCTTGACATTTTGTATTTTT
>JBMTLM010000328.1:0-2582 GCA_049431185.1 Bacteroidia bacterium
ATGGTCGTAACCGACTGAATGAGCTGCTGCGAAATCACCCCCTTATCATAATCCTCGAAAATAATCACATCGGGTTGCTCTGTTTCGATGGTTTGCAGGCAATGGCTGATGAATTGCTGACGCAATGAATCTGACAGATCCGTTGACACCTCTTCATCCATGCGCAACAGTTGATGGTTGTTGCCGATCACACGGGTCTTTACAGTGGTGCATCGCTCGTTGGAAAGCAACATCCCTGCGGATCCGATTCCTTGACTTTTTAGCATGGACATGAACTCTTTTCCTCGAGTATCATCTCCTGCCACTGCACATAACACGGTTTGAGCCCCCAAAGCTTTCAGATTAACAGCCACATTGGCGGCTCCACCAGGGCGGCTTTCGCGCTTCACGATATTGACTACGGGCACGGGAGCCTCGGGCGAAATGCGTTCCACACGGCCGAAAACATATTCGTCTGTCATCACATCACCAATCACCAATGCCTTCATTTGGCTGAAAGCTGTGATGATTTTTTCGATTTTTGGATTGGTGGCCAACGGATAAGGAGTAGTGCGTTTATCTCAATTTACCGAGGCTAGCGGTGATACGCGCCATGGCTTTTTGCAGTAAGTCATCAGAGGTGGCATAGGAAAGTCGGATGCAGTGATTGTCGCCAAAGGCTTCTCCGGTAACAACAGCCACTTGTGCGTCCTTCAGTAAATACATGCTCAGGTCGTTTGGGTTGTTAATGACGGTTGCGCCGTCCGTTTTACCGAAAAATCCTGATACATCTGGGAACACATAAAACGCACCCATGGGTACATTGACTTTCATTCCCGGTATTTTTTTCAATGCATCTACTACTAAGTCCCTGCGCCTGCGATAGGTGTTTTGCATTTCTTCGAAGAAGGCACCGCCGGAACGTAATGCGGTTAATGCGGCCTTTTGTGAAATGGAGCTGGCGCCAGAAGTGAATTGTCCCTGCATCTTGTCACACGCCTTGGCTATCCACACCGGTGCTCCGATGTAACCAATACGCCAGCCCGTCATGGCATAACCCTTGGAGACCCCATTGATAATGATGACCCGGTCGCGGACGAATGGAAAGGATGCAATGCTCGCATGTCGACCACTGAAATTGATATGCTCATAAATTTCATCGGAGATGACATACAATTCATCATGTTGGGCCACTACTTGCGCAATGCCCTCTAACTCCTCCTTTGTGTAAACCGTACCCGATGGGTTGCACGGAGAAGAGAAAATCAGCATCCTTGTTTTCGGAGTGATGGCCGCTTCCAATTGTTGGGGCGTTACCTTGTAATCATGATCAACCGTGGTGGTGATGAAGATCGGAACGCCGCCCGCCAACTTGATGATTTGTGAATAACTGACCCAATAGGGGGCAGGTACAATGACCTCATCTCCGGGATTGATCAAACACAGTACCACATTGGCGATGGATTGCTTCGCTCCAGTGGATACCACGATTTGGTCAGGTTTGTAATCCAAACCGTTTTCATTTTTGAACTTATCACAAATGGCTTGTCTTAAGTCAGGAAAACCGGCGATGGGAGAGTACTTGGTGAAACCCTCGTCGATGGCTTTTTTGGCGCCTTCACGAATGACCTCAGGCGTAACAAAGTCGGGTTCCCCCAGGCTCAAACTAATGATGTCTAACCCTTGGGCTTGCAATTCGCGGCTCAACTGAGCCATCGCAATGGTTTGTGATTCAGTTAATTGCTCAATTCTATCCGCAAGTCTGGGCATGCTGTCTTTTGAAATAAAGCACAAAACTAATGTAATAAGCCATATGCACCACTTTTGATGCTATAAATATTTGATAGTCAACTTCTAGCCAATTGTTTCCCAATTCCGATATTTGCAGTTAAAGCAATTGATTGTATGGACATTTCTCAAGACGTTACGAATTTGTTGTTTGCTGTTGTTCCTGGGCTGCTCGTTTTCTTTACGGCCTACTATTTGATCAAGCGTTTTTTAGATCAGGAGCAGCGATTGAAGTTCGCTGAACTCAAAGCTTCTGCCAAGAAGGACTTGTTGCCTTTGCGTTTGCAGGCATATGAGCGTATCGTGTTGTTTCTGGAACGCATTGCTCCCAATAACCTCTTGAATCGCGTTTATGAAACCGATATGTCCGTTTCCGATTTTCACCGTGCGCTTTTGCTCACTATTCGTACTGAATACGAACACAACATCACCCAACAAGTGTACATGACCAACGCGGTTTGGAACGTGGTGAAGAACGGTCGTGATGAATTGGTGAAGACCATTAACCTTGCCTATGGCGAATGCAATGCCGATGCCCCGGGTTTGGAGTTGAGTAAAAAGATCTTTGAAGTGATGGTGCGGAAAAACGAGTTTCCTGTTCAAACCGCACTTGACCAGGTGAAAAACGAAGTGCACCAGTTGTTCTGATAATCCACAATGGCCGACGATAAAAACAAGGAGCCTCGTTTTACGACCGACTCCGGCATCAACATCAATCGTATTTATACAGGAAGCGATGCAGATGATGCTGCCGTTTTTCCATTCACGCGTGGCGTGCAGCATGACATGTACCGCACCACGCTGTGGCCCATGCG
>JBMTLM010000329.1:0-2574 GCA_049431185.1 Bacteroidia bacterium
TGTCACAAGAAATACCAGAAGAGGAGTGGCAAATCATCAACATTTCGCCATTGGGATTGTTGGTGAAAACAAGTTGTGGGAAACGCTCGTCACCATCTCCACCGTAGCTGCGCTGCCAAATAATGCCTCCGTTGTTGTCAGATTTGATCAGCCATATATCTGCATTTTCTGCAGGAGTACCACACAGGGCAGAAGTCTTGTCTCCATTGGCATCTGTTTGTGAGTCGCCAATGAAAAACAATGATCCGCTTGGACTTTTGAAGGCATTGCAATTCCAATCTCGTGAGTTACCACCGTATGTCTGATCCCAATTCTTTAGATATGTTTGCCCCGTGGCATGATTTGATATTAGTAGTATCAGCAGTGAAAATAAGTTCTGTAAAATTTGACCTCTGGAAACAATCATTGGTGGTTTTATTGAATGGAATTGAGGAATAGTTTGGTTATTTTATGAAAGATATCATTCCGGAAAATGATTCAAGCCCGTCGGTAGTTTGGATGTCCAAAAGATATATTCCACTTTCCAGCAAGAAATGGCCTGTAATTTCTTTGTCATGATAGCTTCCTGCAGGTAAAACATCACTTTTAACCAAGCGGCCACTCATATCAAACCAAGTAACCTTCAGTTGGTTGTTTCTCACTTGTTCAAGCCATGTTCCCAGATTGATGTTGGATGATGTACGTAATTGTGGTGTGTTTAATATGTGCGGATTGTTTTTAAAATACGCCTGGTTATTGTTTCCATCCATATAGGTGAATAGCGCAGTTGAGGAGCGGCTTCCTGAAACGGCAATCAAATTCGAATTGACTCCAAATGAGACTCCTGTTGGTACGTACAGATATTTGCTTTGGGTTTCCAATCTTCCCCTTTTGTTTGCAGTCATTGCTATTGGGAATTTTCCAAACGCCGCTCCTGGTGCGGTTAGTAATCCAAACGAATTGTCGATATCCCAACCAACCCAAATCATGTTATATAGGTTATCGTAAGTAACTACTGGTCGGTTATTGGGAACATCCGTAGTATTATATGGTGAATTGCCTGTGGTTCCATCATTATAAACATATGCATTGAAATTGGGCTGGCAACACATGTTGGAATTAATCACCTTGATCAACCATGTTGAATTGCCATCCGTATCTTCGGTGACCACTGTGAAATCATTTTGGTTGCTGCCTTGTGCAGGTGGACAGGCAATCCTTGGGATTTGATAAGCCAAGTCTGGCATTGGCGAACGATAATATGCTATTGGATTGTTTGCTCCGGATAGTAAGTCTGACCAGCGGTAAAAGTCGACTTCCAAATATCCAAATGGATGTCTGAACACCACATCGATTTGCTTGTAACCAGAAACGCTGTTTCGGTAAAAACACACATCTGGCATGGATCCGTTCATAAGATCCAAAAACGGAGAGTTTGCGATTGGTAAAATGGTAGGTATGCTGGTTTGTGCCCTGCCAATAGCCATTCGTACTAAGTCGCCAGGTTCATCCCAAACTATAGCAAACTCACCATTATCGTTTGCTGCTACGTTAATAGCCCTATGATAAGTTCCAGTAGACAATGTTATTGGCAAAAGAGCTGTAAATTGTTGTTGAGCAACATTCCATTGGTAACTCTCCATAACGAATCTCGATTGATTGCCATCATGAAAAACAACCAATGCATATACTGTGCCCGAGTTGCTTTTTACCAATGCGATATCGGGGTCATTTACCAATGATCCGGTTCCAATTGGCGTGAAGCCTATAACGTTTCCAACTTTCCAACCAAATCCGCTATTGGGGCCATTGGAGTCATCCCAAACATTCACAGAATAGGTTGTGTTTCCAACATCGATGATGTCGTTTCCAGAGTTTAGAGCAGTAATAGGTGAAATGCCATAAGAGGTGCCTGGCACGATTGCATCACGGAACTGTCCAAACGATTGGTGGCTTGATTGTAAACAAATTACAATCAACCAGGTTCTAGTAATTAATTTGATAATGATACGCATGACGTTTTTTTGACAAATCATTGAAATACTTTAGGTTAGGTAAATAAAGTCAATTTCAAATATATCAAAAATCAAGGACTTTAGCAATTATTTAAATCCGATTCTTGAGTGTTTTATGTTTAACATCAAATTTTGGTTATAATCAAAATGCCTTTCAATAAAAAAGGCCCTGCTTTCGCAGAGCCTTTTTTCATTCTATCAATATTCGAGGATTACTCCAGACCCACCTTGTTGACGGCTATGGTGCCTTTAGGATCCTTAACGTAAACCATGTAAAGGCCAGCGTTCGCACCACTTAGGTCGATTTCTTTCAAGTTATTACCTCCATGGGCATCCACTTTTTCAGAGTAAATCATCTTACCTGTTAAATCGGTTACGAAGATGTTATGCTCACCGGCCACCTGAGCACGGAACTCTACGAAGAGCTTTCCGTTGGTTGGGTTCGGATACACTTTGGAGTCAAGTCCGCCCACTTCATTGCGGCAAGAAGAACCGCTGATGGCTGTTGCAGTTGAAGTACCGCAAGAGTTGGTGGCGGTCACCGACAATGAACCACCGCTTACGCTCCAGATCACGAAGT
>JBMTLM010000330.1:0-2564 GCA_049431185.1 Bacteroidia bacterium
GCTTTTTAATGAACCAAAGTCCAGCGGTAACGACCACTAAACCTTGAACAACTCCCAATTTTAGAAACTTGGGCATCGCATCCCAGTTGAAAGCAAAAAAGAAAACGACCCCCGCAATGGAAAATCCTGCTCCTAAAATCAAAAAGATGATGCGGATGAACTTCATCCAAGAAAGCTGGTCGGGTAAAAAATATTTTTGCTGTATCCTCTGAATCGTAGCAGCATTCAAATTACTGTACCGAACGATGCTCTCCAGTTGTTCGTTTGTCATGGGACTAAAGTTAAATGTATGTTATAATTCGAAAAACGATATCCATCATGTTTGCCTATAGGTATTGTAAATCAATTGTTTAAAATTTAAGTGGGGGGCGCCTTTGCAATCTATTTTTTATTGAAACGAGTATTAAATTTGAACCGCCATTTGTTTACGGCACACCATTTGTATAAGCACTGGCTCGTCTTATTTTCATCATCCAAATTCAAACAAATGTTACAAAAAAATCTCCTTCAAAAAATGTTGTTATCACTGATGTTGGTGCAACTCTCCACCTTCGTCTTGTTGGCGGGTGGTCCTACATGGACCAAAGACATGAAATCGCCGATTATTTGGCAAAAAGTTACTTCACTGGGACAGATCATCTCTTCCACTTCTCGTGGCATGGTGGGGATCAATCCTCAAACCGGCGATGAAATCTGGTTGGCATCCGAAATCATGAACGCCCCCGAAGCATCTTACGAAGCCATCAGCAATTCTCCATTTATCGCTTTGGCCTCTGATAATGGCGCCAACTTCTGCATCATGAATCCAGATAACGGTGCGGTGGTGTTCAATGCCAAATCGGTTGGTTTGGAAAAAGTAACTGATAAGTTTTTCCTCTACCAGAGCGCAAAAATTTTGGTCATTGGCACATCGGGTGGAGGTAAAAACACCGAGATGGTCATGGTGGAGATGGCCTCTGGTAAAAAGCTTTGGAGCAAATCCGGTGCCTTCACATTTGTGACTGCTGTTAAGGACCTGGGCAAGGATGAGTTTATCGCGCTTTCGGCCTTTTTCGCAGCCAAACTCAATGCCTTGACAGGAGCAGAAATTTGGAAAACACCAATCGATCCAGCCATGGCAAAGATGGCTAATTTCATGAGCATGCTGGAAGGTTTTGTGGCCCAGAATGTAACACGTGAGGAACTGATGACTCAATTGATCACCACTCCAAGCTTCCCCGGCTCTTTTATCATGGCAGGTCAATCCAAGAAAGCCAATGTCAAAACCGATGCCAATGGCAACAAAACCACCACATTTACCTACAGTTCCATCTTCATGGCCTTTGATATTACAACAGGTTCTCACAAATGGGCCAATGTGGTTAAAATCGAACAACCACTGGGCATCAGTTATCCTTGTGCCGACGGATTGATTGTTTCATCGGCAGCGAATGGCAGTATCAACATGCTCGCCTACGCCGATGGTACTGGAAAACTAGGCAAGAAAGGTAATGGAGTGAACCTGAAAGGCCCTGCTGGCGGTGCTGTTCAGCTAAAAGACGGTCGCTTGTTGATCGTTAGCAACAATGGCGATAACAGCACATTAGCCGCATTAGATACGAAGACGGGATTGCTGACATTCGATAAAGCCGCCAAAATCGGTGGATTGATAAGCTACACAGAACTGCTTCCCAACGGCGTTTTGGTTGGGACCAATGAAGAGGTAAATTATTTGAATACCACAACTGGTGAATGGTATTTCGAAGATGGTATTCCCGGTGGCGCAGGTTGTATTGCCGGTGATGATAAAAACGTCTATGTTTTCAATGCCAAGTCCGGGATATTGATGAAGATGGATGTGGGTGCTACCGCCCTAACCCCGGTGAACAGTGTGGCGGTTGAATTCAAAGGTAAGGAGCGTGCAAACGGATTGGAGTTGATGAACGAAGGTGTGGTGGTGAAGTCTGACCAAAACCTTGCATTAATCGGATACGACGGCACGGTGAAGTTCAATAAGTATTTTGAAGCTCCAGGCGTATCCGGACTCAAGAAAGCGTTGTTAATCGCCTCTGCTGTGCGTGCCGCTTATTATAGCGCCGCCTTTGCTACCTACAGTGCCGCGTTCGGACAAGCCGCTCAGCAAATCCAAGTGAAGGATCCATCCTCAAAAGCCACCAAAGATTTCGCAGCAGGATTGTCTCAGGGTTTTGGCGATGTATCCGTGACAGCAGCCGGATATGCAGCCGATTTCATTAAGCGCGCAGGTGCACGCTTCAAAGCCACAACTGAAACTCCAACGTATAACCTTATCATGACCGCAGGCGAAAAGGGCACTGCAAACCTCTTGCAGGTAAGCAAAACCACCGGCGAAGTTTTGTCTACCATTCCACTGGGTAAAGACAAAAATCCGGTTTATGATGTCGATATGGTGGATGGCAAGCTATATTATATGAAAGATCAAGACACTATGGAGTGTTATAAATTTTGATCCATGTTCAAAAAGAAGAAAAGGGTCGGCTATGCCGGCCTTTTTTTATGGTTTACGCTCAACGAAGAATCCCGCCCCTGCCCCTAGTAGGACAATG
>JBMTLM010000331.1:0-2562 GCA_049431185.1 Bacteroidia bacterium
CCGAAGTGCGCACCGCCTCCGGCACCACGTCATCGCCTTTGGTCAAGGAGAGCACGGTTTCACTCTGCAATTTCAAGTCACCGGGCAAGGCGGCAATCATTACTTCACCCAAGGTGCACATGTAGTAGTCACCGATCCAATCCCAAACTTTGAATTGGGATTCAGTTACAACGGGCATTTCATCCAATAGATCCAACAACTCTTTGGGATCGTAATCCATTGGTGCTACCTGATGCGTTCGACGAACCAAGGCCGTGTACAATTTCGATTTGCCGAACGGCACCACTACCCGCATCCCAGGAGACACCTTGACGTTCCAATCCTCCGGAATGCGGTAGGTGAACAACTGTCGCAATGCCAGCGGCAGAATCACATCCGCGTAAAGCGGTTTGTTGTTCACAGGACACATGGCGACAAGAATCAGTTACGGTCGCGCCACACCAGCCAACCTTTTTTGAAAAAATAGGCTAACTGGCCGATCACGATGATCACCATTGCAGCAATAACACCGATGTAGCCATAGGGCGAATGCAGTTCAGGCATGTTATAGGGCATGGCTTTACCCGTAGCCTCATCAAAGTATACAAAATTCATACCATACACGCCCACAATGAAAGTCAAAGGAATGAATATGGTGGAGATGATGGTAAGTACTTTCATCACCTGATTGAGCCGATTACTGACACTCGACAGGTAGATATCCATCAAGGAAGCCGTGATTTCGCGATAGGAGTCGGTGATGTCCATCACTTGGATGGTGTGATCATAGGTGTCACGTAAATAACGGCGGGAAACATCGCTGAAGAGCGGCGAAGGGTTTCGCATGATGTCATTGAGCTTTTCACGCTCCGACCAGGCGATACGTCTGAAATGGATTAACTTTCTCTTGGAGCCTTGTATGTTTTGCAGCGAGTACCGGTCGGGCGCATCGAGCAAGGTATCCTCAAGGTCATCAAGGAAATTACCCAATCGTTCCATAAAGGGGAAGTAATCGTCAACGATGGCATCCATCAATGCATATCCCAGATAAGAAGCACCGCTGTTGCGAATTACACCGCGGTTATGCGCCAATCGCTCCTTCACCGGGTTGAAAAGGTCGTTGCCACCCTCTTGAAAGGAAATCACCACCGATTCGAAGATGAATATCGAAACCTGTTCATCATGAAAATCCTCGCCATTACCGATGGCCCGTGAAACGATGAATAGATGGTGATCGGACTCCTCCACTTTGGGACGTTGGTGACCGCTCAACACGTCTTCCATCTCCAAACGGTGGATGTTGAAGGCGTCTGAGATTTGTTCAAAGAAGTTGCGATCGCCAAAACCCTTGACCTCCACCCAGTGGGTAAATGAGGGAGCAGCTGACAGGTGATTTTTAATGGCAGCTACATCATTGATGATATGGGTTTCAATGGAAGATTCATTATAGCTGATAACGCTCACCGAGGGCTTCAAGGCGTCTTCGGAGATGCTCATAGTCCCTGGAGCGGCACCGGGTGGAGCCTTCTTAAGTTTACGGAAGCGAATCTTGCGAGGCGACTTCCGTTTAGGGGTCGATTGATCGTTGAGCATTGTCATTCAGGGGTTATGGACGCATAAAACCTTGCTGTCCTACTTGGTAAAAATAAGCATTTTGGACATCTTTGCAATCGCAAATCAAGTGCTCATTTTATCAACCAAGCGGCAATGACTGAATATCCAAACAAGGAGTGGTTTTCAACTTGGTTTGATTCTCCCTACTACCATATCCTTTATGGTCATCGTGATGAGGATGAGGCCCGCAACTTTCTGGATCGACTGACCTCACTCCCATTTTTCAAGTCTGCAAAACGGGTAGCCGACGTTTGTTGTGGCAAAGGCCGACATGCCACTTATTTGCATGCCAAGGGATTTGAAGTGGAGGGGTTTGATTTGTCGGACGCCAGCATCCAACATTGCTTGTCGATGGCGAAACCAGGCATGCGTTTTCAAGTGCATGATATCCGGGAGCCGTTTCCTTCCGATGGCTTTGATGTGGTGTTGAATCTGTTCACCTCCTTCGGATATTTTACCAACGACCAGGATCATGAAAAAGCGTTGACCAACATGGGTCAGGCGTTGCAGACAGAAGGACGGTTGGTCATTGACTTCCTGAATCCGGATCATGTAAAAAGCCATTTGGTGGCCCATGAGAGCGTTTCGAAAGAGGGCCTTCAATTTATCATTCACAGAGCCATCGAAGGGAATCGCCTGATTAAAAACATCGCATTCCAGCATGAAGGACAACAATATGATTTTGAAGAAAACGTGGCACTTATCTCCTTGAATGACTTCCGAAGATACTTGGCCGCTTGTGGGATGGAAATCGTGGAATTATTTGGAAATTACGAACTTCACCCCTACGATCCTGTAACATCCCCGCGCATGATTCTAATTGCCCAACATACACACGCATGAGCACCTTAGAGTCCATCGTCATGTTTGCTTCAGTTTTTGTGGCCGGAACACTTTTTTTTACCATCCGAAAAGTGGACCAGCGCATCTTGAAGCTCTCCCTGGCGTTTACGGGTGCTTTTCTGTTTT
>JBMTLM010000332.1:0-2541 GCA_049431185.1 Bacteroidia bacterium
GCTGGCTAAGAGGAAAAAGAAATTGTGTGATTAGTTGCGCCGGCTTCGATGCACTTTACGGCGTTCCGTTTACTCTGCAGGCGGTGATGTTTTTTTGTTTTGAATAAATTAACCTTCACACCCTCGCTGGCTGAGCAAGTGCTCTTTGCGCACTGCACCATTACCCTCAAATCAATAAAAAGTACAAAAACACTCACGCTGGCTGAGTAAAGGAGCGCAGCGACTGTACTCGTCCTGAGTAAAACCGAAGGGTCGAAGCCAGTGAAACAGAAGCCAGCAGCCCCTATTCCTTCACAAACCGTCCACTCACCGAGCTCAACTCGGTGTCAATGCGTACTTGATAAACTCCGCCAGCTAGGGACGACACATCAATGGTTTTGAATAGGACAGAGCCATTTGAGTATTGGTCTTGCCAAACCAACTTACCATCCATTCCAAAAATGGAGATTCCGGTGATGAATGAATGGTCGTTATCGGAACGAACATTTAAAACGTCGTTGGAAGGGTTTGGATAAATGGCGAAGAGGCCGTTGTCAATGATCTGTTCCAAGCCGACCGTACCACCGGAGATTTCACCGATAAAGTTGGCCCATTCAGAAGTGGGGGCGTTGAAACTGTTGGAACCAAATACTCCCGTTCCGAAATAGGTGCCGGCCAAATAGCACACACCTGCAGAGTCGGCCACAATGGCAATGCCTTGGTCATAGCTAGTGCTGCCTCCTGCTTTGGCGGCCCATCGGATGAGACCGGTAGGGCTGTATTTTGCCACAAACACATCATTGGTTCCCGAAAGGTTGTTGCCGCCAAAACTGGCTACGTTGGTGAAAATGCCGGTGATGTAGCTGCTTCCTCCGTGATCTGTGGAAATCTTGATACCGGAATCGAATTGGTTGCCTCCTTCGGATTTGGCCCATACGGGTGTGCCGGTGGCCGAATATTTAATCAATAGCACATTGCCGGCACCGTTGTCTGAAACAGTGAGGCCGCTGAAGTTACATTGTCCGTTGATGTTACCAATCACATACACATTGCCATCATCATCGATGCCCACACCTTGTCCGCTGTCGCTACCATTTCCTCCGCCAGACTTGGCCCATAAGGCATTTCCAGTGGAATCAAACTTGGCGGTCACTACATCCGCCGTGGCACCGGCTGAAACCGAAACGATGGGGGAGGTGGAAAAGGTAGCATTGGTTAAAAACGCACCGGTAACCGCGATTTGTCCGTTTCTGGATTGTGCCACCCCGAAGAGCTCTACGGAATTGGTGGAGGTGATGCTTTTCACCCAAGAACATGAACCATCATCAAGGTATCGGGCAACAAATGAGTAGTTATTGAAATTGCTGGGGTTCACAACGGTGTCGTTGCCGAATATCGCAGTGCCACGGAAATGGCCCGTCATGACGATACCCCCTCCAATGGCGCGGTCCATGTCAACCGGCTTATCCTGATAGAGTCCACCCGCACCCACAAGCCACTGGCAGGTTCCTGTGGCAGTATCCAACTTAGCCAGGAAGATATCGGTTTGGCCGGGACCCGAAAGCAGGATGGAGTCGATTTCGATGTAGTTGTAATAGAGTCCAGAAACATAAACCCCGCCATCAGCCACCACGATTCCGGCAGCATTCGAGTTTTTCAAGGGGTAGCCCAATGCTTTAACCCATAGTACGTTTCCGAGGGGGTCCATCTTGGCAGCATAGGCCTGGTTGTTGGCGGAGGCCGTTAAACTAAAGCTTCCGAAGGTGCGCGTACCCGTGTATTCACTGATCAAATAGGTGTTACCCTGGTCGTCCACGTCGATATCCATATAATGCTGGAAGTTGGTGTTACCCCCGATGCTAGTAGACCAGGCCCATGAAGCGGGTTGGGCATAGGAGTTCAAGGCATAGAGGGAAAGAAACAAAAAGCAGTAGAAGTGGCGCATAATAGTTTGATTTGATTTTCAAATATAAAAAAGACAAGTTTAAGAGAGCGTTCGCCGTATCATTTTTACCGTCATTTTTAATTGACAATTCCTCCTTTTTTAGGGTACAATCCCTATTTTCGCACCAGTTCATTGAAATATACAAGCTTATCCAGAAAGGCGGAGGGATTATGCCCTACGAAGCCTTGGCAACCCTGCAATGCCCCAGCATTGCATGAAGGTGCCAAATCATATCACACAACCTCAACTTGATGTGTACAGATAAGCCGGATTCATTACCTGACGCCTCAATATCGGCGGATTGGTTGCCGGCTTTTCTAACACCGGCCCCAACGGAATGAAAAGGGAAATCATACATACGGCCGACGGTTCACCCAGCGTGCATTGTCACGCCACAGGCGAAACGTTTCACTCCAAACATGGAGCACTGCAGGAGTCCATGCACGTGTTTATCCAACACGGCTTGGATGAAGTCTTGAGGAGCGTTGCTGTGCCAAAGATTTTGGAAATCGGTTTTGGTTCCGGGCTGAATGCCTTGCTCACGTTGGCACGGATGGAGGAGAACCAAAGATTCTGCCATTACGTCGCCGTGGAACAATATCCTCTGGAAATGCATA
>JBMTLM010000333.1:0-2531 GCA_049431185.1 Bacteroidia bacterium
ATTCACCAATGACCAATTCACCAATGACCAATTCACCAATGACCAATTCACCAATGACTAATTCACCAATGACTAATTCACCAATGCCCCATTCACCAATGACTAATGACTAATGACTAATGACTAATGACTAATGACCATTTCCCCAATGACTAACCCCCTTTACCCAACCACATCCCAACCGCCGTGGCGCTTAAACAAAGCACCATATTGGCCGAGCCATTGAGGAGGGCTTGAAAAACCATGCCGTTTTTAGCGAGTTCTATGGTTTCTAAACTGAAGGCGGAGAAGGTGCTAAATCCACCGCAAAAGCCAACAGCCAGGAATGGTTTCCAAATGGAGGTGTCCTTTCCCCAGAATTGGGTTCCGATCAAATAGCCTATCAGAAAACAGCTGAACGTGTTGGAGGCTAACGTAGCTAAAGGGAAGGAGTCTAGATGTAATTTTTGGAACAACACCGACAATCCATAACGCGCCACACTTCCCAATCCGCCACCCACAAAAACCGCCAACACGATGTTCATGGAAACAGTTTGGCTTTTGGGCTATCGAATAAACTCCGGTAGATGCCGTAGGTTAGGAAGGCGGAAAAAATACCCATCAACCAACCTCCAATGATGTCGGCAGGGAAATGCACGCCGAGGTAAATGCGGCAATAACCGATCAGCACCACCCACAGTGCCAAGCCGGCTGTGAGCATCCGGTTGGTGTTACGTAGCATCAATAGGAGATAGGTAAACAGCGCCATGGTATTCGAAGCGTGGGAGGATACAAAACCATATTGGCCGCCACAGTGGCCTCCTACTGTATGTACCATGAGCGAGATTGTGTCATCATGGCAGGGTCTTTCACGCAGGAATGTGTTTTTGAGCAATACTGATCCTTGGTCGCTGATGGCAATCATGAGGCCTGCGAAAAGGATCATGTAGAGCGATTGGAAACCAAACTTTCGTACCAACATAAATGCCAATAGGGCATAGAGGGGAATCCAGATAAACCGATCGGCTACCCACACCATGAAGGTGTCGAAGGAGGGCCCTAAGGAGCTGTTTAAGGCTAAAAACAGATTCCGGTCGAAACTGACAAGCGCTTCGTACATGGTTTGACGTTTTGGGTAAAAGTATACATCAAAACGGTAAAAACAAATCTATGGCTTGTTGAGGGCCTCCCAAAGCAAATCCTTGAGCTGGGTGATGCCCTTGCCCGCAACCGAAGAAATGAAAATGGTCTTCATTTGGGTACCGTCATACAGCTTGTCGGAGGGGAGCTCTTTCGACAAGGCATCCATGAGCTCCTGGTCGAGCATATCGGACTTGGTAATGGCCAAAATCCGTTGCTTGTCGAGCAACTCGGGATTATGTTGTTGCAACTCGTTTTTCAAAATCTTGTACTCTTCCTGGATGTTTTTGGAATCGGCAGGAATCATGAAAAGGAGTGCCGCATTGCGTTCAATATGCCGGAGGAAACGCAATCCAAGTCCTTTGCCCAAGTGGGCTCCTTCGATGATACCTGGTATATCGGCCATGATGAAGGAGCGATTATCGCGGTAGGATACGATTCCGAGGTTGGGTACCAGGGTTGTGAAGGCATAATCGGCGATCTCAGGTTTGGCAGCCGATACCACGGAAAGTAAGGTGGATTTACCGGCATTCGGAAATCCCACTAAACCTACATCGGCGATCAACTTTAGCTCGAGCACTTTCCATTCTTCTTGACCGGGCTCACCAGGTTGCGAGAAGCGGGGAGTTTGCATGGTGGGCGATTTGAAAAACGCATTGCCCATGCCGCCTCGTCCACCGCGCACCAATACTTCTTCTTGTCCGTCTTGTTCAATCTCGAACAGGTAATCGCCCGTCTCAAAATCGCGGGCTATGGTGCCTAAGGGCACTTCAATGATCTCATCTTTACCGGTGGCCCCCGACTTCAACGCACTGCCTCCTGATCCACCGGGCTCGGCAATCACATGCTTGCGGTATTTGAGATGCAGCAGTGTCCACAGCTGCTTGTTGCCACGCACAATGATATGTCCACCTCTTCCGCCATTGCCTCCATCAGGACCG
Organism: Bacteroidia bacterium; assembly: GCA_049431185.1. Lineage (GTDB taxonomy): Bacteria > Bacteroidota > Bacteroidia > AKYH767-A > OLB10 > JALRAP01. Next base: position 2,061 of record JBMTLM010000333.1, read on the forward strand.
CCTTTGGCCGTAAGCTTGTCGCGATGCAAATGCGTAGACCCAGCGCCCCCCGCTCCAGAGCGGCAGCAGATTTTTACATAGTCGATGAAGTTAGAATCAGCCAAGGGGGGATTTAGTTATTAGTGACAAGTGACTAGTTACAAGTGGATTTAGACTAGTAACAAGCTTGCCATCAAGTGTTCAAAGGGTGACAGCAAAGGTAATCAATATACACTACCCACCACTCAACGAAATGGAACGCGGATAACGCGGATTTAGCTGGTTTGCGCGGATTTATTTTTAGTGAATTATTAAATCCGTGTCAATCCGTTAAATCCGCTCCATTCGTGTTCTCCAGCCTTCCGACCACAGGCCACCGAAAAGGAACGCGGATAACGCGGATCTTGCTGGTTTGCGCGGATTTTAATTCGTATCCCAAACAAATCCGTGCTAATCCGCCTAATCAGTTCAATCTGTGTTCCCCCGCCTTCT